>DAOVHJ010000296.1 GCA_030671945.1 Candidatus Heimdallarchaeota archaeon | reverse complement strand
ATGTTTCTTGAGTCATCTAATCTTACAACCTTTAGTTGAAATTTTGATGAACTTTCTATAAGCAGTTGAGCTTTAATTAGCACTGCATTGTTTAAAGTTTAATGCTTTAGTTTCTAAAACCAAGAGTCTTAAATAATTCCATGTAATAAGTTTATTTCACTTTCTCAAAAATGGAATTTGCGAAAGATTTTTTGGTTGAAACTAGTCTTTGAACTTGAAATGTCTGATAAACTCCTAGATCTTATCTGGTCTCTTGATATTGAGAAGATAAATGATCACTTACCAACGGAAAGAAAATCACTGAAAGAATTGCTCAAAGAGGAGAAACCACAAGTTCAAACTAAGAACAAGAGATTCCACAGATTTAGGAAGCAACATCTTGAAATAATTTGTCAGTTTTTCCCTGAAAATGAATGGTCAGAAGTCAAATTACCAGTTATTTTATTGCGACGAACAAGTCTTGGAAAGGGAATATATTCTGTTTCTGGAGGGTTACGAGAATTATATATAATTCACAGGATTTCAGGAAGAACATCAGACAATTTTAGTAAATTTAAATTAGAAGATCATCAACCATATGTTTGGAAACCTGAAGTATTTACTGCGGTAAGGAAAATAGGATCCGTTGTTGTGACAGGTTTTACTTGAGTGTATTCTGAAATCGAATGAGAGTGATTGAGAAATGAATGAGAAAACATTGGATGAAGCAACTAAGTTACTGCAGGAATTAATTCAAAATAAATGTGTTAATCCACCAGGAAATGAGATGAAGAGTATCATTACCATTGAGAAATATTTGAAATCTAAGGGTGTAAAATGCAAGATATATGAATCAGCACCAAAAAGAGGAAACTTAATTGCTCGATTTAAGGGAACAGGAAAGGGGCCCACACTCATGTTTGGTCCATCACACGTGGATGTAGTTCCTATTGATGATGAAGAGAAATGGACTCATCCGCCTTTCTCAGGAAAACTCGAAGATGATTTTATCTGGGGTAGAGGCGCTATTGATATGTTATTCATCGTTGTTGCCCAAGTAGTTGTTTTTGCTGAGTTGAATCAAGAGAAATTCAAACCTAAGGGTAATTTGGTTTTAGTTATTGTAGCCGATGAAGAAATGGGGAGTTCGTTTGGAACAGAATGGTTGTTAAAGCATCATCCAAAAGAAATGAAATGTGATTATGCAGTTTCAGAAATGGGTGGAATTATCTTATCACCTGGAAGATTCGGTTTCAATATCGGTGAGAAAGGAGCAACCTGGCTAAGATTAACTTTCAAAGGAACTCCTGGACATGGTTCTGTTCCTTTTGGTAGTGATAATGCAATAGTTAAAGCAGCAGAAGCAACGAAAAAACTATTTGAGTATAAACCACCAGCAACAACAAAATATCTAAAGTTTCTTTTGAAAGGTTTTGGTCAAAAACCTATAACACGTTTAATGATGAACAATAAGCTATTGCTACCTTTAATTTTGAAAAAAATGCTGAAGACTAATCCAGAAACGGCTAAATCTCTAGCTAGTCTTACAAGTATGAGTATTTCACCAAATATAATTAAAGGAGGAACAAAAACAAATACCATTCCTGCACAAGCATCTCTTGATGTAGATGTAAGAACTTTGCCTGGGCAAGATTTGGATTATATCACTCATCATATTAAAAAAGCACTTGGCAAGAAATTAGCTGAGGAAGTAAAAATCGATGTATTAAGAGGTGAGGGAATTGATTCTTTTGGTAATGAAAGCTCGTTCAAATCTGAATTAGTCACCAAAATAGAAAAGGCAATTCAAAAAATAGATCCTCAAAATGAATTCATACCTTTGATTTATCCTGGAGCAACAGATTTACGTTTCCTTAGGAAACTTGGAGTTGAATGTTGCGGTTTTGCTTTAATGGACCCTAGAACAGAATTTGGAGAATTAATTAATCGCATCCATGGGAACGATGAACGCATTTCATTAATTACTCTTGATTATACACTAGTTGCATATTATCATTTAGCAAAAGAAATGCTAGGTTAGATCGTCATACACTCTGTCCGGACTTTTCAAGTCTTTGAGAAACTAGATTAGTTAAAGAAGAATAAATTTCATCTACTTCTTTTCCAGATAATCCTAACCAATCAAAGATTAACTTATCAAATTCCCTTCTATCCGTTTGTTGTACTTCATCAAAAATAGGTTTAATCTCACGATTAAGAATTAAATTGAATTTACTTACTAGCTTATTTTTCAATTTATCTGGCATTTTTCTAGGATCTAAAATGGGGAGCATTGTGAAATCATTTTTGGTATATTGCAAGGCACCCTTCCCTAGTGATGTTCGACCAAATACCTCCAACAATGAATAAACAAGAGTCGAATTTAGTAGAGCAACAATGAGGGATTTTTCACTCTTAAATTGTTCATGGAGGATTAATCCGTAAAAAGTTTGATCTTCAATCAAATCATCTGAAGTATAACAAAAGAAGAATCGCCGATCAATAAATCGACTACAGAAGATATCAGCTGGAGGTATTCTATTTATGGAAAACCAAGAAGGTCTATTATTACGAATCGATGGTACTTCAGGCCAGGGGATTTCTCCAATTGATTGTTGTTTCAAAACAGTAGTTTGCTGTTGACCCCACTTGATATAATTTAAAGCTCCAGTTTTCTTTTTGCTGAGTAGCTCCTTCATTGTATAATTGCATGTGAATAACTTTGTTACTAAATTGGATGCTAAAATCTCTAGTCTTTGAATTTCTTTCGGACTTTTCAGAACTGGAACTAAAAACTCATCACTAATTCCATACTCTTGGACCTTTTCATTATCCACTAAGAAAAATTCATTAATTCCAGTTTTAATGGGATAACGAATATGACCTATTTCGGCTAATTCAGTAAATTTCTCTTTTAGGGAATCCAAAATATTAGTAATAATACTGGGAGCACGGAAATAAAGAGAGCCCCATTTTTCTCCCCGATATTTGTTGTCTTTTATTCCTTGATCGAGTAATTCACTTTGTTTTTTTGATGTTATTTTTATTTGAGTATTCTCAAAAATCCCAGAACTCGCAATTATGTTTAATCGATGAATTAATTGTAGGTCATTATAATTAGGGAACTTCAGCATGATGAATCGGACAAAGGAATCAGTAATTGCTGTTGCTGATTTGGGATTTGCTAAGAAAGTAATAGCAGTATTAACAGCTGCTGAGAATGACTTGCTTCTTTGATTTGCATAGATTGCTTGTAATTGATAATTTTCTAATAGAAATTTCTGGAAGTTCATGCCAAATTTAGCATCCAACCAAGAATTTGAGGTTACGAAACTAAGAATTCCTCCAACTTTTAGAAGACTCAATCCCCTATAGAAGAAATAGATATAGAAATCACTTTTTCTTTCTCGAGGTAAATTAATCTCTGATGGAAAATAGCTTTCAAGTTTTGAGAAAATATAATCCTTGATGTTTGTGGTATTTTTGAGCTGATCTTTTATTTCTAAAAGAAATTGCTCTTGTCGAATAAAAGGAGGATTTCCTATTATTACATCAAATTTCTCTTTCATGCTTGTATTTTCTAGAGAACTTAGAATTGCATTTTCTTGTAGTAAATTCAAATCTATTGAAATAGAATTAGTGTTTGTTAGAGCATACTGAAATAACAATAATCTCAACTGACAAATAGAGATAGCTTCTGGATCAATATCCAATCCAAATAAATTGTTTGAGAGGAT
>DAOVHJ010000227.1 GCA_030671945.1 Candidatus Heimdallarchaeota archaeon | reverse complement strand
TTCCACCAGTTAGTCCCATTCGTTTTTCATCAATGTACCCTCTTTTTACTACCACATCTACGCCTTTCAATATGTCTTGGCCATCATCATCACCCCAAGCCTTCTCTGCACCTTTGTAGAACTCTTGGCCGTAACCATCACTACCTCTAGGATTGCAATAAAAAACAACATAGCCTTCTGCTGCTAATAGTTGAAATTCATGAAACATAGGAATGCTTTGATGATTCGACCACATTACATGTGGTCCTCCATGCATATTCAAAGCAAGCGGGTATTTCTTTTCTGGATCAAAATCAGGAGGTGTTAATACCCAACCTTGAATTTTGAAATCATTATTGCTTCCATCATACCAGATTTCTTCAGTTTCTCCTAGTTTCTTCCCATCAAGGTGTTTCTTGTTTGGTGCATGAATTAGCTTTTCTTTCTTTGTTGTTAAATTGTAAGAATAAAGTAATGAAGGATCGTTAACATAAAATGCTGGATAAGCCAACCAAGTATTATCGTCTGAGACATCAAAACCATAGATTAATTTGTCTCCTTCAACAATTGTCTCGAATTTTTCAGAAGCAATTTCGTATCGACAAATTACTGATACACTTTTCTTAAAAATTAGGAAGTATAGAAACTTGCTATCTTTAGACCACTTTGGTGATAGAACACTATTATCAATTTCTTCAGTTATAATTTTACTCTTCTTTGTTTCGATATTTAAAAGCCAAAAATTAGGTTGACCTAGTGAACCCAATTTTTCGTTGCCAATTTCTGCAACTAAATATTTTCCATCTGGGGATAATTTTATGTTTGCAAACCAGGCATAATGATCTTTAACAATTGGTTCAACTTTGCCATCTGGAGTAATCTTTAGGAATTCCCATATTCTAGATTCATCTCCGGTTCCAGGTTTTTGCCTTGCACTGATTACGTATGAATTATCTGGCCCTAGTTCAATTATTGTGTAATCATCTTCCTCGCTATTTGTCCAGCGAGTAGCTTCTTTGGTTTCAAGATCAATAATGTGGATTTGTCCTTTACGGTCATCTAAGTATGATGTTCCAGTTCGATATACCTCTCGAGTAACAACTCGGGGTTCTATTTTCGCCTCTTCAGCTTTCTTTTTACCCATTTGAAGTAAAGCAACATCTTCAGGTTCCATGAGTTTAATTTCTTCAGGTGTAGGGGCTAGTAATTCTTCTTTGTTTAATCTTGAGATAAAAACAATCGTCTTACCGTCTTTACTCCATTCAAAAGATGTTACACCGTTAAGCATTTTCGTTAATTGAATTGCTTCTCCACCATCGAAAGGCATAAGATAAATTTGAGGTTTTGGTGGTTCGCTTGGTTTTCCGGCAGCTGGTTTCTTCAAAACAGTTCGCACAGAGACAAAAGCCAAAGTTTTACCATCTGGAGACCATTTCATACTAAAATCGCTAGGTAATCCCTGAGTAAATTGCTGAGGTTGGTCTCTGAAACGCCAGATAGAATTCCTATAACCATTATCATCCCTAATTGCCTGATTTATGACATAGTAAACTTCATCAGAATTAGGTCTTATCTTTGTATCAACAATTTGTTTTAGCTGATATAAATCATCTAAACAAATTTTTTGCTTTTCTTCAGAATTTTCTTTTTTAGACATAATTATTTATTCGAACTTCTGAATTAATAAATCTAGTTCCCTCTCTATTTGATGCTAGCTTAAAAATAAATTTTGAATTAAATAAAATAAAGAGAATTCACTTCTTCTTCTTGGAAGAAGCTTTTACCAATGCGTCTACACTTGTGTAGCCAAATTTTGGAGCTAGTTTATCAAGAGCATTTGTTGCAGCTTCTCTAACCAACATGCTTTTGTCTCCAGCTTTTGCTTTGTTTAATTCGAGGATTGCATGAATGACATTATCACCCATTCCCTCTAAAACTATGGCAGCACGTTGCCGGACCTTTTCACTAGGATCTTCTCTTAAAGCTTTTACCAATGCAGGAACTGCTTCCTTTGCTTCATTACCTATCCATTGAAGAGAAATCGCTGCTTCAACACGAACATTTTCACTTTTGTCTTCTAATAAAGCCTTAATTAATTCAGGAACTGCCTCATCTGCTGCTTGTGTTCCAATCCAACCTAGATCTCGAGCTGCTTCAATTCTGGTTGATTCTCCCCAGCCCTCTCTTAACTGCCAGATCATTTTATCTAGCTTTTTCTTATCTGGTCCGCTCATAGTGGTAAATCCCATTCTTTTATTAAGGAAACATTTTATCAATTAATGAACAATAAAATATTATTAGCATTTGTAGTAAATAAATTGCACTGTTCGGTATAAAGAAACAGCATATGCTATTATATAAATTGCATGGTTGTGACTAGATTTTTCCTTAAAATCTAGAAGAAATATTAAATTATTATGAAATTAGAAGTTCGGATTGAAATAAATATGACTTTACGACCCAAAAAACATCTGCCAATTTCTATTTTTCTTCTAATTCTGTTTCTGTCTAATTTTGTTTTTATTTCACAACTCGACTTTCCTCTTGTAGCAGCTCAAACACATAACGAACAAATAGAACTTACTGTCGATTTTGCACCAGTAAAGTCATCAGATTATTTGTTAGGCGTCACTTATACTTGGTTAGAGGATATCAAAGTTATAGGATCAGCCGTTGTCAGTGATTCCATTGGGAACAGTTATATCACTGGTACTATTAATACCGATTTTTTAACAACTACAGATATTTTTATTGGGAAAACAAATTCCTCTGGAGGAATTGTGTGGTTGAAGAAATGGGATTTCCAGGAAAGAGATATCGCTAATGACATAGTTATTGATGAAACTCGAAATCAGCTCTTTGTTATTGGTGAAACCCTAGTTAATACTACGTTTGGATATTCTGATATGTTAGTAATTTGTTTTGATTCCATTACAGGTGATGAGATTTGGAATGCAACTTATGGAGAACAGGCACTCTCTGAGGAAGGAAACTCAGCTATTTACTACTCAAGTAAAATATACTTAACTGGAACTCAAACAATATATTTTCATTTATACTCCTCACCAAATATTTTTTCAGCATGCATTGATAGCTTAAACAGCTCTCTCCTTTGGATGCAAAACTATACTAATTTTTCATACGATATTTCACCATCAATTATTCTTGATGAAAACCAAGAAGAGCTCTTTTTAATCTTTAACCGTTATCTAAAAATATCAAACTATCAACTTTATCGTTTTCATTTAAGCAAATTATTGTTGAATGGGAGTTTGATTTGGGAATCAATCTATGGAATAGATGATAGTGTCAAGATCAATGATGCCGATTTCTCGAAATCTACGGATATGATAAAATTAGCCGGTTATTGTAACGAAGATGAAAATCCTGAATATAAAGATGCCATTTTACTCTCACTTGATACTTCCGGGAACTTGTTACAGGAAATAAAATTCGGCAGCGAAGGTTTTGATGAGATTGCTCTTGCAGTGTCTACTGTTAATAATTCTTTATTCATTGGTGGATATGGAGATAGTGAAGTGAAACGTAATCAGGCTTGTTTCTTGTCGAAAATTAGTTTGGATGGGGATGTTTTTTGGTTTGAAAAAATAAATAAATACACTAGTAGCTCAATTACTGGTTTGTCAATCGATTCACAAGATAGACTCATTGCTGTTGGTTCATGTAAGTTTGATTATGATTATCTTTTTGAAAGATTACTATTAGCAATTACTAAGGATTCTGATAGCGATGGTTTAAGTGATTATTTTGAAATTAGTATTGGCACTGATCCAGAGAATCCTGATTCCGATGGAGACGGTTTCACAGATGGGGAAGAATATCTTAATTATACTGATCCATTGAAATCTAGCAGTAATCCAAAAAATAGAATTAGATTGAGGAATTTTGCCATTGCAATATTCACTTTGCTATTAGTATTTTTTTCAATAATTCAATTCAGCACTAAAGCTTTTTCACAAAAAACACAACCAGGCGACAAAACACCTATTACAAAGTTTTTTGAGAAAATTAGGTCGAAATTTATGAAAAGAAAAACTCGGAACAACGAATAGAGTGAATTCATTTCTTTTCTAAAGATTTAAGAATCTACGCCAATCAAATGAAAATTGTTCATCATTAATAGATTAAAATTATCTTGAGGTAAATACATGCCAACTTGTCATAGCTGCGGTTCAATTGTCGAAGAAGGACTAAAATCATGTCCATTTTGTGGAACTAAAATTAGAACCGATATTTCCATTGTTCAACCTTCTGAAATCGATGAAGAGACTGTTGAAATTATCATCAAGCAGAAAGCAGTACCAATAATCGATGAAAAACAAGATGGTGATACAATAGTTCTTCATACTCCTGATATTGAGGAAATGGAATCTCTTGATGATGAAGAGCAGATTATAACTAAAACATTGGATATTGTTCCAGAAAGAAACTATATTTATTGGTTTTTACTGGGAATAATTAGTGCTGGCATTATTTTTCTCGTTTATTTGTTTTTGAATATTCAAGATCTTGAGAAACATTCTGAATATCCTAAAGATTCTCGTGCAGATTCTATCAAAGTTAATTCTTCTCAAACTCTGCTGTTCTTTCTTATTGCAGTGTGTTTTGCTTTCATTCCAGTTTTGTGGTGGATTTATTATAAAAAATATTCAAGTCTTTATTATCACCTTAGAAATCAGAAGAATACTACTGCACCATTCAAAATTCCTCACCCAGTTTTCTATATGCTCCCCTTGATTTGTTCACATCTACTAGCTTTAGTTCCATCAATAATTGGCTTAGCTATACAAGTGATTATACGAGATGAAATGCCAACTCTCTTTTGGGGATTATTTGGTGGAATAATGGTTCTCTCAATAATACCTATCG
>DAOVHJ010000077.1 GCA_030671945.1 Candidatus Heimdallarchaeota archaeon | reverse complement strand
CTTTTTCACTATTTTTCACCATGTTTTTCAATTATACTAAAGAAAATATCTCGCTACACTATTTAAACTAATTTTTTATGGCATGATTTTTTGAAAGAAAGTTTAAAACATTTTAATGAATAGTTTCTGTATGTCTGCTATTATTAAAAAATACAAAATAGGCTTAGATTATTTAAGAAAAACTGGTTTTGATCATATAATTAGAGAGCAAGGTATTATTGGAGTAGAAGTTTACAGATTTAAGCCGCATTCCCGTTTTGACAGTGAGAAAGCAGATCTGCCTAATCCCTGTCAATTTGGTGAGATTGTTCTTACAAAAAAAATGATGGATCATTATCAAATAAAAACAAAAGTGGATATAGCACGCTATTTACGGATTATTTCCATCATTCTAACTCATTTCAGCCTTCCACCTGAATATGATAATTTTGATATCCATAGAAGGGAATTAAGAAGACATTTTCAAGATGATTATTATAAAAATGATCATAGAAAGCGATCAGCAATTCGAGAAGCTTTAGTAGCATATGATGAAGCTTTTAGCTCTCCCGGTATAATTCCAGTTTGGGATTATGACTCCTTTGCCGACCTTCTTAATCGTTTTTACAATATTTATGAGCCATTACCAAAAGTGAAGACTAAGGAAAAACCGATAGCTGCAGAAGATGATTTATTTGATGATTATGGTTTTGATGATGAATATGAAGAAGAAGGAACTACTGAGTATAAAGAGCCAGATATTATGTGGGCTTACGAAGGGTTATACAAGGATTACACAGAAGAAAAATTGATTGCAAGTCTAAAAAATAATATCAAATTAAATACTCTCTTAGATAGTCTTAACTCAGTGATGAAAATTTCCGGTTATTCTATTGGTAAATTAAAAGAACTACTAAACAATGAATCTGAAAGAAAGAAACTCGTACAGAAAATACGTAAATGGCATAAGAAAACATTTTCAAAAAAATGATTGATGTTTTTTAGGAACTATGTTCAGTTCTTCGTATAATTTCATCCTGAAGTTTAGGACCTAAATTGATAAAGTAGTCACTATAACCGGCAACTCGAACAATTAGGTCTCTATATTTCAATGGATTCTTTTGAGCCTCTCGCAAAGTATCAGCTGATACAACATTGAATTGAATGTGATGACCACCTAACTTGAAATATCCTCTGACTAGATGAGCAATGTTATTAATTCCTTCATCTGTTGCGAAGAAACTAGGTGTGAATTTCTGGTTTAGGAGTGTTCCACCAGTTCTTTCATGGTCTATTTTACTTGCAGACTTCAAAACAGCAGTTGGTCCTTTTGTGTCTGATCCTTGAACAGGGGATATACCTTCAGATAGTGGTTCAGTTGCTCTTCTTCCATCAGGCATCGCTCCCACTACACTTCCGAAATAAACATGAACTGTTGTCGGTAGAAAAATAACTCGATAATGACCATCTTTAGTAGTTGGTCTCCCATCTATAGCATTGAAGTATAATTCAAAAACATCTTTTGTTAGTGCATCAGGATAATCCTCATCATTTCCATATTTAGGTGTATCACAGAGGAATCCTTGACGAAGCTCTTCTTTTCCTTCAAAATTTGTTGACAAAGCTTCAAGAAGTTCTTTCATTGTTAAATGTTTTTCATCGAATACATTATACTTTATCGAAGAAAGCGAATCAGTAATGCTTCCTAATCCAACACCTTGTATGTAATTTGTATTGTATCTAGCACCACCTGCATTGTAATCCTTGGCTTTTGCAATACAATCATCAATTATTATAGATAAAAAGGGTGAAGGGAGTAGAGTAGCCCATAGCTGTTCAATAACATTATTTCCCTTAATTTTAATATCAATAAAGTGTTTTACTTGCTTCTCAAATGCATCAAACAAATCTTTGTATGTTTTGAATTTCTCAGCATTACCGGTTCTTAACCCAATTTGTTTTTTGGTTCGAGGATCAAATCCATTATTCAATGTTACTTCTAGAATTTTCATTAAATTGAAGTACCCGGTTAGAATGTATGCTTCTTTCCCAAATGCTCCAGTCTCAACACATCCACTTGTACCTCCATTTCTAGCATCCTCGATTGATTTTCCAACTCGCAACATTTCTTTGATTATCATATCAATGTTGAAAATAGATGGTTGCCCAAAACCAGTTTTTATTATTTTTAAGGCTCTTATCAAGAATTCTTCTGGAGTTTTATTGCTAATCTGAACCATTGAACTTGGTTGTAATATGCGCATCTCTTCAATTACATCTAGAATTAAATAGGAAAGCTCATTTACAGCGTTTGTTCCGTCTTCTTTTAATCCCCCTAGATTAATCAAACAGAAATCAGTATACGTGCTGCTTTCTGCAGCTGTCACTCCAACTTTAGGTGGTGCTGGTTGATTGTTGAATTTCACCCAAAAAGCCTGCAAAAGCTCTTTAGCTTCTTCTTTAGTAAGAGTTCCCTCATCAATTTCCTTCTTGTAGAATGGATATAGATGTTGATCTAATCTACCAGGATTAAAAGAATCCCAAGTATTAAGCTCAGTAATTACCCCTAAATGAATAAACCAATAATGCTGTAATGCTTCTCTAAAAGTACGTGGAGCATTCGCAGGGACATGAGTGCATGTTTCAGCAATTAACTTGAGTTCTTTCTTTCGTTTTGGATCCTTTTCTTTTTGCGCTAATTCTATTCCTTTCTCTACATATCGTTCTGCATACATCATAATTGCGGCTGAAGCGATTTCCATTGCTCTTAGTTCATCACGTTTGTCTAACGAATCAGGATCTGAATCATAATCTATGCTTTCAAAGCTTTGTTGAATGTCTGCCATATAGTCAGAAAAACCATTAACAAATATTTTACCATCTGCAACTGTATGTCCTGGCGCTCTCTGTTCAAGAAATTCTGTAAAGACACCTGCTTCATAGGCATCTATCCACTTATAATCAACCTCTGTGAATATACGATCACGAATTGATCTTCCCTTCCAGAAAGGAATGATTTCCTCTTCTGTTAATTTTCTTGTTTCTTCATTTACCTTGAAGGAAATTTTCTCTCGAGAATCTAAGATATCTAAGTCTTGCATGGAATGGCAACAAATTTCAGGATAAGTAGGAGTTGCTTTTGGAGCTGGACCGCGTTCACCAACGATTAGCTCATCATCATTAATGCTGATTTCCTTGTTCTCTAGTAAATACTTGAAGGCTAAAGCTCTCGCAACAGGAATAGATACTTTTTCAGCAGCTCCACTTTTATAGAATTCAGTCATTAATTTAGCTCTTTCAATGGAAAGAGAAGGAATTGCATTTCGACTTTGATCTCGAAGTCTCTTAATCCTGTCAAGCATTATTATTCCTCTATTTTAACCAATAAACCATACTTCTCGAGTCTTTCTTTGATTGTTCTCATATGTTCTGTTGTTGGTTTTGAAATATCTTTCATTCGGTTTATTTTGTTTAGTTTCTTATATTTGTCCTCGCCAATCTTATGAAAAGGCAATAATTCAACTCTAACAATCTTGAGCTTTGATAAGAACTCCCCAATTTGCTTGATATCATCAATACTATCATTAATTGTTGGAATTATAGGTATTCGAATTATCACTTTTTGTCCTGCTTTAGTAAGCATCTTGAGATTTTGCTTTATAGTATTGTTTGACTTGCCAGTATATTTCTTGTGTTTTTTCTCATCAACTAATTTCATATCATAGAGAAATAAATCAACGAAATCCGAGATTTCCTTTATTGTATCAGAAGAAGCACAACCTGATGTGTCGAGAGTTGTATGAAGGTTATTTTCTTTTGATTTTTTCAATATTGCTAGCAAGAACTCTGATTGTAACAGTGGTTCTCCACCTGAGAAAGTAACTCCCCCATTAGAAATTTCATAAAAAACTTGATCTTTCATTATTTCATCCATTGCTTCTTCTAGAGTAATCTCTTTGCCAATCAGCTCTTTCCTTTCATAACATGCTTTAGAAGAAGAACCCGTAAAGATCTGTCTTGTAATAGTTTCTGGCTCTGTGGAATGACTTTCCGGATTATGACACCACCAACAATCCATAGGACAACCTTTGAAGAATATAGTAGTACGTATGCCTGGTCCATCATGTACTGCAAATTTCTTTATGTCAAAGATAACTCCTTTCGATGCCATGTTATTCAACAAGAGTACTTTTTCTAATAATAGAGATATTTTGGTTTAACCCAACTAACATTCTTTTTTCTTTTAAACTTTCAGTGAGAAGATGAATTTCTTTTTGCCTAAATCGTCAATGTTAATAAATGCCAAGTTAAAGTAGAGGAACATGACAGAGCAAGATTTCGAGAATATACGTATACTAGACAATTTTTACCAAACATCCAGTTTTTTCCCAATGCCAGTTGTACTTGTTAGTACAATTTCAGAAGACGGTAAGACAAACTTGGGTCCCTACTCACTATGTTTCCCATTTAGGATTGCTGGAAAAGGTAAATGGGCAATGAAATTAAACGCACGAAGTGACAGCAATACAGCGATGAATATTAAACGAACAGGTGTTTGTTCTATCAACTTTATTCCTGATGACAAAAAAAGCATGGAAGCTTGTGTGCAATTAGGTTTTCCCGGTGAGAAAACTGAAGAAAAAATGAAACACAATAGATTTACATTAATTCCTTCATACAGGAATGGAAACGGAACAGAATATCCTGAAATTGTAAAAGAATCTATCCAAGTTTTCGAATGTTCTGTTGCTGAGGATATTCCAATTTGGATTGATGAAGAAACAACCGAATGTCATATGGTATTAACAGTTGAGAAAATAATCATGAAGAAGAAATGGAAAGAAGCCTTGATTAAAGGTGAAGGTTTCCCGCCAATTCCTATTGATTATGGATTTAGAAATAATGTAAACTTTTGGTTTACAAAACACAGTAAACCTTACAAAATTCCTTTACCAGAAAGAAAAGGCATTGATATTAATTCTGTGAGATATGCTGTTGATCGTTGTGATCCAGATATTAAGTGGACAGATGAAGCCTGTGAGAAAATAGTAAAAGTTCCACGTATTTTCCTAAATAGGGTTGTTCAAGGAGTAGCAGAGCAAGCCAAGAAGGATGGTGTCACTTTAGTTACAGGTGAATTCATGGATAAAATGCGTGATAAACGATCAGATGAACAAGATAATTAAATTCTGATTTTTAAATCACCATATACTTAATTGAATCTCTTTTCTCGGGTTCTTTCTTTCTATTTTTTCTTGGTTAAATTATCTCTATACTAAATTTTCTAGTTTGGTTACGTATATATAAGGTTACTACTAAAGTAGTAACTAAAGGCTTGGTGTTATAGAAAGATGAAAAAAATTCATTGTGTTTATTGTGGCGAAAAAATTGATTCTGATGCGAAGTTCTGTAGCAATTGTGGATCAAATATTCCTGTCAGAGATGAATCTAAGAATGAACCTCAGAGAGAGGCAAGAGAATTACATACGTATGCTTTAGAAGAATCTAACGAGGAAGAAGTTTACATTAGAAGACCTAGAACAAGAAATCTAAGAAGAGTAATAATTGGTTTTGTTGTTATTGCTGGAATTTTAGCAGTTGCTTTACCAGCGACACTAATTCCAATCTTTAATACGTATAGCTGTCATTATCTTGGAACTACAACTTATACTTCAAGTTCAATTATGACAAACAATGCTAGCTTAATCATAGATAACGTATCCGGTGATATTGACATCAGTTATGATATAACTCAAACTGAAGTTTTAACAGCTGTATTACAAGTTTATGGACGCTCAGAAGCTAATATCAATGACGCTAAAACCATAACTCAAAATTTCCCAACTGGTCAATGTGAATTCATATTTAATTCAGATGATGGATCAATAATCCCTAGGAAAGAACGCATGTATTATGATTTGGAAATTGTAATCAATCCCAATGTTGCTTTGAAGTATAATATTATAGTATCCTCAGGTAATACTTATTTGGATTTCAGTTCCGCTTCAAGTGCAATAATTGAAGAATTAGAAATTGTAACCTTTTCCGGAGACATTAACATTGATCTCGGTATAGGTAAGACCATCACTTGCCCATCAGTTAACCTCGAAGCAAGTTCTGGAAATATTTACATCTATGCAGGTTCTGGCTGTGTGATAACAACTCCACTATTCAAGATCTTTACCTTCTCTGGAGACATCGATTTATCTTTTGACAACGGATGTTCACTAAATACAAGCATTATAGATTTAGAAACAAGTTCAGGCAACTTAGACGTTGATTTTGGTTCAAACACCCAAATTTACGGAAATAGTTTCGATGTGGAAACGTTCTCTGGAGATATTGTTCTAGAATTTGGTCTATCTACTAATCTAACACTTGATGAGTTCAATTTCATTGCTAGCTCTGGTAATATTATAATTGATTGTGAGCATGCTACTTTCAATAATGATTTCGACTGGGATATCAGTGCATTTTCAGGTGATGTCTATGTAAACATAGGACCAAACTCACTAACTGGAGTTAATTACACCGCAGATTTCACTATTCTTGTTTCTTCAGGTAATATTGATATTGACTGTGCTTGGAGTGGATCTGACATTGGTTTAAAGGTTTCAGCCCATGTATCTTCCGGAGAAATATATCTACCAAATGATCAAGACAATTATGAATCTTCAGGATACAGTTTGAAAGAAATCAAATATAACTTCGATTTGGAAACATTTTCTGGTGAAATTAGAGTATCAACAGAATAAGTATCTGTTTCCATTTTCCTTTTCTTTTTTTCTTTGAAAATGTTGATTAGATGTTAAATTTTAATCCATCAACAGCTATTTTGAAACCCTTTTCAAGGAGCTCTTTTCTTTCTTTACATTCTCTATTTAGAATTAAATTTGTGTGATTAAAATGTGTGAAATATATTTCTGTTTTAGTAGGATCCAACAGTTCCATTGTTTCTTTTATTGGTGGATGCGGAACATCATCTCTGCCTGGTAATTCATCCTTAGAATAAAACGAGCCATCAATTAAAGCAATATCCACACTTTCTACAAGTCTAATCAAATCATCAGTCCAAGAGTCAAGATCTGGCAGATATAGTAATTTCTTGTTTCGTTCAATTACATATCCCACCGTATCAGCGTATTCATCCCTGTGAGGAACTTGAAAAGAAGTAATCCAAAAATCTTCAAACGGATATTTTTGATTAACCTTCATATCTGATAATATCAGATTTTTTCTATGGAGCATATGTGAAAATGGATGATTATTTGTCAGAAATTCGCTCATTTCAGCTGAACAAAAAATAGTTATTCCATGGGTATCTATGCATTCCTTTCCAAGAGACCAAAGACCTGCAACATGGCCAAAGTGTGCATGTGTAAGAAAAATTCCTGAGATTGGAATTGTTTCTTGTGTTTTTACTTTGGGAATGATTTCCGTTATCAACTCTATTTGTCGCTTGATATCCGGGGAAGCATCTATTAGATAGCAATATTCTTTTTCAGAATCTAACAAAGCAATAGATGGACCAAGTAGAATGGCTTCGGGATTTTTCCTTGCTTGTGAACAATTTGAACAATTACAACTTATTTGTGGAACACCAGCATCTTGTCCAGAGCCAAGAATAACGATTTGCATAATCTAAAATGATATAAAAGTTAATAATCTTTATTCCTAATTAATTGATAGGGGAAAGGAATGTTTGGCAATCGTCCAAAAAGAATTACCAAATTAGAGATTTTCTCAGCTATATTCTTACTGATTATTATATTTTTTAGTGGATTCGTAAGTGTAATGACAACCAGGAATGAAAAACAACCTGGTTGGAAGACTATGCGAAATAGCACACCAGAACCTAATGGTGATACACAAAGCATAGATAAAACGAAAATTACTCAATTGTTCCCACAAACAGATATCTCTCAATACAGAATTCTTTTTGATGAAGCACATTTCCCAAGCTATTATATTGAACCAAATGAAAATTATCCTAGAAGCCCAGCATTAAATTACAGATTATATTTAGAACTTATAGGTCTTGGTCATGATGTTGATATCATCAAACCTGGTTCATTAATTGATTTTACTTTATTGTCAGAGTATGATTTATTGGTAATTCCTGGATCATTTACTAATTATATGTTACAAGAAATTGATGCTATTGAAGCATGGGTGAGAAACGGAGGAAATATTTTGATTATGACTAGTAATAGTCATGAGAGTAAAAATCAAGATGCACAAGCTATAGCTAAGAGATTTGGTTTTGATTTTAGTGAAGATAGTATAACAGATGATATTGTTACTCAGAGTAGTAATTTAGATATTGAAGGATCAAATATTGTTTCTCATTCAATTACAATCAATATACAGAAGCTCATTGTAGATAGAGTTTATGGAATTATAAACAAGCCAAGTTATGCACAAATTATTTTGAAAACCGATGAAGATGGTTCAACTCATTATTTGGATTATTTGGAAAATCCAAAGGCAAATGGTGTTCCATTTATGTGTGCTTTAAACAATATCAGTGGGTATGGAGGAAAACTAATCGTATTTTCAGTAAGAAATATTTGGGATACAATGAATAATGGACAATTACCTAATTTCTATTTAGAGGATAATAGACAGCTAGCAATTAACACATTCAATTGGTTAGTAGAAAGGAATAATACAATGAAAATCGATTCTGATGGAGATACTCTACCAGATTATCAAGAATTATATGTGTTAAATTCGAATCCTTACTCGAATGACACTGATAAAGATAATCTCTTGGATTACTTTGAATTTGTAAATGGTATGAGTCTTACCTCAAATGATACAGACAACGATGGATTATATGATTTTGATGAATACTATAACTTACCAACTGATCCTACTGAATGGGATTCAGATGGAGATCAACTCGGAGATGGAGACGAATACTTTGTATATGGAACAAATGCAACAAGAAAAGATACGGACACAGATGGGATACCAGATGGATTTGAAGTTTTCAATTTAATGGATCCATTAGATGAAACTGATGCTGAATTAGATTATGATAATGATCAACTAACTAATCTACAGGAATACATATACAGAGGAGATGTTTACAATAACGATACGGATTCAGATGGATTACTTGATTACGATGAGGTATTTATCTACTACACAAAAGTATACAGAAATGACACTGATTTTGACAGTTTAATGGATTACGACGAATTGTTCATATATCACACTAGTCCTCGAAAGAGGGACACAGACGAAGATGGT
>DAOVHJ010000213.1 GCA_030671945.1 Candidatus Heimdallarchaeota archaeon | reverse complement strand
GAGACGTGTTGAAACCTTTGGTGATTCTGCAGAGCTCCTAAATGAATTAGTAACAAGTCAAGTAAATTATAAGTTGAAGTTCGATATTACAGACTATTGGAAAGAAAAGAAATCATTCTCAGCATGGAAAGCTAGACAGCACTTAGATATAGAAGAAGAAACTGACGAGGAATTGTTGAGAGCATTAATCCAAGAAAGATTATCAAAACAACTTGGTGATGGTTCATGGGAGGAGCTAGTAACTACTACTGCAAAAAATCTCAGAGAATTAGCACAACTAGGAATGAACAGTAATTATCCCCAAATACAAAAAGCCATTAAATGGTTGCTAGAAAGACCTCAATCACCTTATAATCCTGGGATGTTTTTCTTAACAGATGAACTTGTTGCTGAACAACAAGAAATCATAAACCGCAGAAATGAACAAACAGTTGGTCCAAAAGAAAGATTTCGCAAAAGACCAAGATCTGAATTAAAACTAATTCATGCAGTGGATGAGTTATATTACAATGCTTGTGGTCCTCGAATTATGTGGCCAAACGCAATAGTTCTGGAAACCTTGCTTGAGTACGGTTATGAATTCAATGAACGAGTACAAACAATCATTGACACACTAACTTTTGGTGGATGGTGTGAGTGCGCGTATCAACATGGTCCGAGAAGAAGGAAGAGAACAGAACCATTATCAATGAAAGAAATTGAAAAGTTTGAGGAGCAAACACTTTTCGAGTTCAAGCATGGTGGACTTTTTAATTTTAAATTATTAATTATGCAACCAACCTGGAGTCATTTGATGCGTTTATCTCACAAGAAAAAAGGAGATAAAGTTGAGTATACCTTACGAATGCCAACACACATTCAGGGATGTGAAGTCATAACTACTGGGGCTTTGAGTAAAGTTACCAATGAAAAACTGTGGCGATTAGCGGAATCTCATCTTTGGCGTTTTGTCGTGGCTTTGTATAATGCATATAATAATCCTTACGGGATGGATGAACTAATCAAGTATAGTCTTAGTCCTTATTCTTTCTTGAACTTGTTCTCAAAATATGATACAAAAGCAGCGCGAATTGGCATACTTTTATCGCTTCCATGGATAATTGAAAATCAAAATGAAGATGGAACTTGGGGAAATCAAAGTACCATGGAAAGTGCAACTTTAGCAGTATTAAATGCCTTAAAAAATATTGAATTCAGTTTTGATTTAGTGGTGACTTAACTCTTAGTGGTCATTTATATCCAGTTCTTACTTAAAAAGTGTCCACCCTCTGTATTAATTAGAAGTATTTTGTTTATTGGTGATTAAGAAAATGTCAGATAAAAAGGATGAGCAAATACAAAAGATACTTGATAATGTCGTAGCAGTCAAGTTCGAGGGTAAACCGATTCCAGTTTGGGAAGAAAAACAAGCATTAAGTGATTTGATGAGTCAATTTAATGTCCCCGGAATGGGAATTGTGTTGATTAATGATTTTGAAATAGAATGGTCAAAATTCATAGGTGTTCAAGATTTAAATTCAAAAACTGAAGTTAATTCTCAGACACTCTTTGAAGCAGCATCAACAACTAAAACATTAGTTACAGTTGCAGCTCTGCATTTTGTGGAAAAAGGATTACTAGATCTAGATACAGATGTAAATGACTACTTGAAGGATTGGAAGATTCCAGAAAATGAGTTTACTAAGACTGAGAAAGTTACTCTTAGAAGATTATTAACTCATATGGCTGGTATTAATCGCCCGGACAATATGTTTGGTGAAGAAGAAGGGTCAACCTCGACATTACTAAATGTATTGAATGGTCAATCTCCTGCTTTGAATGATCCTGTTGTTGTTGAATTTGAACCAGGTTCTAAGCATCAATATTCAAATTTAGGTTATGATATCATACAGAAATTACTAGAAGATGCAACAGGAAAACCATTAACTCAACTAATGAAAGAAGTTATCTTTGATCCTTTAACGATGGACACAAGCACATTAGAGTATCCTTTACCTGAGGATTTAAACAAAAGAGCAATTTTGCACCATACTGCAGAAGGAGAAGTGAAAGGGAAAGGATTACATACTTCAGCTTATGCACATGGTAATTTAAGTTGTAACCCTATTGATCTCGCAAAATTCGCAGTTGAAATCATGAAAGCATATCAAGGAAAATCAGAGAAAATAATCTCACAAGAAATGGCTAAAAAGATGCTGACATCATACAAATCATTTGGCCCAACAGAATTCATGGGACTTTCAGATCAAGTTATAGGATTCTTCCTAATGAAGAATGATAAGAATACATTCTTTCTACTTCCTGGCGGGAATGCACCAGGTGCTAATTGTATGTTCCTAGGGTCAGCATTAACCGGTCAAGGAGCAGTTATTATGACAAATGCTGCCATGGGTGAATTATTGAATATGCGATTAACATACACATTATCAAAAGTGTATGATTGGAATTTTGGTTAGTTTATTTCAAAACTAATCATTTTTTCTATAACTTTCTTAGAAAAATAACAAAAAGTAAATTATAATTCCGTGAGTATACCTACTTGAGGAATTATCATGGAAATATTCGATGCACCAATTCTGCATAAAGTATTAGTTCGGGCTCCAAGAGAAAAAGTCTATGATGCGATGACTACAGCAGAAGGATTAGATGGTTGGTTTACTGAAGGGTCTTTTGTAGATCGAAAAGTAGGAGGAAAAATTATTTTTCGATGGAAGAACTGGGGGGTAGATAAAGTTACTACTGAAGCTGAGTGCCCAATTATCGAAGTGAAAGTTCCAGAGCGTTTTATTTTCAAATGGTGGGACGATCATTACACCACTGTTGAAATGGATTTCGAAGAAGTAAAAGAAGGAACGATTCTATCAGTGAAAGAACACGGGTATCAAGATACAAAAGAAGGACACAGACGCTGTTTGGAATGCGCGACAGGCTGGGGTGAAGCTTTAACACTAATAAAATTCTATGTGGAACACGGACTAAGATACTGAAAATTAATTCATATACATTTGCCGTTCTTTCTTAGCCTTATCCTCAACTTTCTTGATGAATTTAGCTTTCCCCTTAGTATACGCTTCTCTATCATAACGATACTTTTTCACTAATTCCACTTTTAATTTGTTATAGTTCCTTGCCACATCGGGATTTGCTCGTAAATGATTTCTAAATAAAATATGTCTAACCCATTCTTCGCTATTAATATCAATAATATAAAGGTGAATCTTGGCTCCAATGGCATATTTATCCAATGTTTTTCTCTCGGGAAAATCTTCATGATGATCTGGATCAAAAACATAACCGATGCTTGCGAGTAAAGGAATACATTTCTCTGCATCGTCTTTTTCTTGAACACCAATCATGATATCGATAACGGGTTTTCCTCCCATCCCAGGTATAGCAGTACTTCCAATATGCTCGATTTTGACAATCAAATGACCTAAAGCTTTCTCAATCTTAGCTCTTTCTTCTAAGAAAAAATCAGGCCATTCGGGATTGTATTTCTCCAAGATAATAGGTGAGCTCATAGTTTAAACAAAATAAACCATCCTTTATGAAATTTGTTTTATGATAGTACAAACTAGCAGAACCTAAACCTCTTTTAGTGTCGACGTAAATTGAAAATATCTAGACTTATAGGAAAATGGTGTTAGAAATGAAAAGAATTATGAAAATGTCATTTGTTATACTTATTATAAGTTCATTTTTGTTAGCTCAAAATACCCAAAGTGCATTTAATGTAAGTGCAGGCGATCAAGTGAAATTCAAAGTAATGGATTCAGAAATATCAGTTGAGTTTGGAAGCTTAGCTGAAGCATTTCCAGGATTCTTAGTTAACAATACTCTCGTAGATATTGGAACGAGCTTTAAATTAAATGTTGAAGAAATTACTGCAACCGAATTAGATTGGAATTCCACAATTGGTTCAAACACAATGTTTGGAACTTGCCCACTTGATATTTCATCGGCATATTCCGATATTATTTTCTTATTAAGTGGTTATAGTTTTATGATGCTTTATGATATGACTGTTATCCATTCTACTGGAGAAATAGATACAGAATATTTAGATCTATTTTATTTACCTCCATTTGTTAACACAGCTCCAGTTACTTGGACTATGTTTGAAACTTTAGTAACTGATCAAGATTCACTTCTAAACTCGATTTTTCTGTTTGCTCCTGAAATAAACAGTGATGCTACATTCAGTGATACAAATGATACTATGACAATTTGGTGGTATTTTGATTTTACTATACTAATGTCACCTAGTCCATTAGTGGAAGTAACTTTAATGAATGATATCACATTCACATACGATATGCTTACAGGTATTTTGCAGGAAGTAAAAATAGATCTCCAATACAATGGAACTTATGACAGTGAATTCTTTGTCGAAATGGATCAGCATGTGATTCAATCAGATCAGTCTGATTTTGTTGAATTCTTAGATGATTACAAGTGGTATTTCATTGGCGGTGGTGGAGGATTAATCGTTCTAATAGTTGGATTCGCAATTATTATACGTGTAATAAAACGAAGGTAAATAGTATTTGAAGTAAGAAGCTCATCTGAGCTTCTTAATCTATTATTTAATAAAATTTCATAATTTTTTCATAACAAGTTCTGCAAAGTCTTGACTATATTTGACGATTTTTTCATCAAATCCTGCAAACATGACTTGATAAGAGTCGAATCCCAAGGAATTTAAGTATTCGAATCGCTCAATTACGTCTTCTGGAAATCCAACCCAAGATCCTGGAGCATCTTGCTTGATTCTTTCCTTTATTGTGTCTAAAGGTCTATTGTATTTTTCAGCAATTCCTTTCAAGTAGGTCTCAATTTCTTCTTCTGATTTTGAGACGAATATTGGTATCCCAACTGCAAAAAGACTCTTGCCAATATCATTATAGTCTCTTCCAACCACTTTGCAATGAGCTTTTAGTATCTTGAGTGATCGTTCTAGTTTTGGTCGTAAAAAGAAATTACAATAGTCAGCGTGCTTTGCAACCATTTTCAAGAGTACTTTTTCTCCCATTCCGCCGATCATTATAGGTGGCCATGGTTTTTGAACTGGTTTCGGAGCTGAGAAAGCATCCTTAATTT
>DAOVHJ010000204.1 GCA_030671945.1 Candidatus Heimdallarchaeota archaeon | reverse complement strand
CCAAGAGCAAGATCTGTTGAAATTGTAAAGGTCGAATAATCTTATCTCTATTATTCGAACTCATTTTCTCTTAAAAGAATGAAATTATTTTGAGTATTTCATTATGAAAGTTAGTCATTTTATTAAAGCAATGTATAATGTATACATAAAATAACTAACTGTGTGTTTAGAATGAGTGGAAAGGATTACAAAACAATTACAAAAATAGTTAAAGATTTTGATTTAAAAGGTGGAGTACTTATCCAATGCTTCCCAGGACAAGGTCTTGTTGGTCGTATTGCAGGTATGCAATTAATTGAGTATTTTAATGCTAAAAAGGCAGCTAAAATTTATTCTTGTTATTTTCCCCATTTAGTGATTTTCAATGGTGAACTTGGAAAATTAGTTCACGCTGAGATTTGGGCAGTTGAGAAAAATAAACCACCCATTGTTATTCTGACTGGTGAAAGTCAACCTCAAGAAGGACCTGATGGTATGTTTGAGGTGTTAAATAATGTTCTAGATCTAGCAGAAAAATGGGGTATAAAAACCGTAGTTGCTATCGGTGGATTTAGACCAGCTGATTTGGCTAAGACACCTGAAGTTACCGGCTTCGCTTATACAGAAGAAGATGCAACCACTCTCAAAGATCATGGAATCAAATTATTTACAGAGGGACGAGTAAGTGGAGCAGTAGGAGTTCTAACAGCTCTTGCCTCAGAAAGAGGATTAGTATCCTATGGTTTAATGGGAAAAGTTAGACCACAAGAAGGCCCTGCCATGGCTTTTGGGGTAGATCCTGTTGCATCTAAAAATGTTCTAAAAACAATCTCAGAATTACTTGGATTTGAAATGGATCTTACAAAGATGGATCAAATGATCAATGAGATTCAACAAACAGAAGCAAATGCTATGAGAGTTATTGATGATCTAAACAAATCAAGAACAGATAAAACTGATAGAAAAACCTACTATATATAAAAAAAAGGAAATTTGAGAAGTATATTCTCTAAATTTCTTTATTTATTTTTTCAAAAGCCTACTTTTCGATTTCAGCTAGAATATTGTCAACAACAACTTCAAATATTTTCTGGGTATCATTTTTTGAAGCGACAAATGGTTTTCCAGAATCGGCGAGTGGTACGATTTTTGGATCTAAAGGAATAGCTCCTAAGAAAGGAATGTTCAATTCTTTAGCGGTATTTTTCCCACCATCTTTACTGAAAATATTGATTTCCTCATCGCAATGTGGGCATTTGAAACCACTCATATTCTCAACAATTCCTAATACCTTCATACCAACTTTCTTGACAAAGCTAATTGATTTCTTCACATCAAGTAAAGCAACTTCTTGAGGAGTGGTTACAATTATCACTCCATCCGCTCTAGGAATCATTTGTGCTACACTTAAAGGTTCATCACTTGTCCCAGGTGGAAGATCAATAACCAAATAATCAAGGGAACCCCATATTACATCACCAAGAAACTGATTAATAGCTCCTATCTTTAAGGGACCTCTCCAAATAACTGCATCAGTTTTATTTTCTAAAAGAAATTCCATTGAGATAACTTTAACACCATCTGCAGATTCAATTGGAATAATTTTTTTCTGTTCTTCATCAAATGCAGGTCGTTCATCTTCTAAACCAATCATTAATGGTACGTTAGGGTTTGTTATATCTCCGTCCATAATGCCTGTTTTAAAACCTCTTTTTGCTAGCGATGTTGCTAAATTAACAGCAACGGTTGTTTTTCCTACTCCGCCTTTTCCACTAGCAACCACTAAGACATGCTTAATATCTTTCAATGCAGCCATTATTTTAGCTTTCATAGGATCGATTGCCGGCATACTTGGAGCTTGAATTTTCTTCTCTGCCATGTTTTTACCTTCAAAATTATTACTCGTTGTAAAGATTCGTAGTTTTTCTTTTAAAACTGACCCTTTATTTGAGAAAGAATAAAAGAAGAATAGACTGATTTTCTAAAGGATTTATCAGTCTAAATGATTATGATCTAACACCAAGTATTTACTTTCTCATACTTGTCCATAATTATGTTTATTGCTTGATCATAATTTACTTGTTTAACGTTGGGATGAACTTTGTCCCCTATTATTCCTCTTGCTTTAAGATCTTCTTCAACAGCATAGACTTCAATTCCATGGGAAGCTGCTTCTGCAACTATGCTTTGACCACCCTTCCAACAGGCAAGAGTACTATCTTGAATTAGTAAAATACCAACTTCGTTACCTTTTTCTTTTTGGTTTTTTACGATATCAAGAAGTGTTTTTTGAGCTGCACCAGCGTATAAACTCTTAGTAGCTATATATAGGACTTTTTTCACATTTATTACCTCCTAAAGTGCAATTGCTGCATCTGCTTGCAATAATAAATCACTGAATTCAACAAGAGAAATGATCTTCACATCTAATTTCGAATCCAAATCTTCTAATTTGATTCCTCTTTCCTCAAGTGAGTCTTTACAAGCAAAAATGGGAATTTCATATCTATGCATTGCTTCAAGAGCACCAATAACTGAATGATGCCCGATACCATCAGGATTTTGATCTTTAATCAAATTGAATACTCCATCATCAATGAAAACCGCTTCAGTTTCTACGTCCAAAACTAATAATCCTTGAGCAACTCGGATACCTTCGAGACTGTTAATTTGCCCATAAGGACCTTTTCGGAAAATAACTATCACATGATCCATTTTTTATCACCTTTTATGCAGTGAAAATTAGTACACGATCTGCTTCCTGTACAAATTCACTCAAAGCTCCTAACCCATCGAAACCTGTTCCTTCAATTAACAAGTCTTCATTAGCTGTTCCACGGTATTCAGCACAAATAGGGCACGAAACAACTGTAACGCCTTTATCAACCAATTCTTTGAACAGACTAGCGATATTTCGATCACGATCATCAGATGGTTTTATTGTATTCACGTTTATGTATACACCATCTGTATACAGATAAATCCCAATAACCTCATGACCTGCTTTAAGAGCAGCATGAGCTAGTTTTAGTACTGTATCAGAGTTCTGAAAACTGTAAGGGGATGTCATTAACAAAAATGCAATTTTGCCCATATCGTCACCATAATTTATTTTCTTTCATGTAAATTAGTGGATGTAGAAGCTGAAGGGTTTATAAAGTAAACTAATTTTTTGACTTTAGAAAATATATGCTCAGCTTTATAAAAATTACAATGAAATGAAGCATCAGCTTTAAGATAAATAGACCTATAGGATTTATGTTAAAAATGGCAGACGTAAAAAAAATGGCTATCGTTGTGCATTCAGGCACATTAGACTTAGCGTATCCTCCTTTGATGCTCGCAGCTGCAGCAGGTGCAAGTGACTTTGAGGTGGACATATTCTTTACTTTTTGGGGATTGAATCTTCTTAAAAAGAAAGGATTGAAGAAAGCAAAGCTCGGTGGAGCATGGCGAATGGGCACATCTATGATGAAAATGATGATCAAGCGAACTGGCATGGCAACCTTACCAGATCTTTTAGAAGGTGTCCTTGATACAGGTAAAGTAAAACTTTGGGCTTGTACAGCAACCATGGATATTATGATGGTTAAAAAGGACCAATTAATTTCAGAAGTAACAGGTTACATGGGAGCAGCAGGATTTTTAGATATTGCTGCAGATTGTGATGTACAATTATTCATCTAAGGTGATTTTTAAATGACTGATATGCCAACTGCGGATAAAACAATTGATTGTCGTGGGATGCAATGTCCTATGCCAATCCTAAAAGCTAAGAAAGAAATACTAAAAATCAAAGTAGGAGAAACATTAGAAGTTCTTTCTAATGATCCTGGTTCTAAAGAAGATTTTCCACGGTGGGCTAAACGAACTGGCAACGAATTTCTTGGCGTTTTCGACGACGGTGACACACATTACTTTATAAAAAGAAAGGTATAACCTACTTCTCTTTTTCCAATTTTTTTCACAATATTTTGACGATGAATCGATATACCATAAAAACGGTAAACTTTAAAAGCAAAAGATGAAACGAAAGAATACGCAGAAACTCATCACCGGAAGTTAAGCCTTCAAACGTAGTGGTAATTACTGATCTGAGCGATCGTTCGGGAACATCATTAAGCTGCGTTGCGACGCGGTCAAAGCTGGAGGGTAACACCCGGACTCGTCCGATCCCGGAAATGGTGGGTTTCGTGCCTTTTGATCACTTTTTTTAATTCTCAGAATTCGTCTTCCACATCGAACTCTAATTTGCCAGCTTCTTTTGTTAGTAAACTAAATTCAATTTTGTGTTTCCCAGGTTCTATATTACCTTTTATTCTAAAAGTAAAAGTATCTCCTTTGGTTAACTTGAAGGGATTTTCTTTATTGACATCCATTAAATTAACAACTACATCATCATTGATTATGACTTTTATTTTATCAACATCAAAATCTTGCTCATCTATCTTTATTGGATCTAATCCAATGATAGTTGCAGGATAGATTTCATTCTGCAATTGAAAGGTTATTTCATCTTCGTCTTGTTTCAAACTGCCTTTTTTATAGAGTTTCCTCAACATTACTTTAGGTATCACTAGAAGTTTTCTCCTGTTTTTCTATACGAATCTCTTAGAGGTTTTTATATTTTGCTAAATTATGGAAAAGCCGATTTTAGGAATTCAAAAATGTGTTTTTTAGATATTTTTGATTCTCCTCTTACTCGAGGGTTAAATACATAGCCTACTCTTCCAACCTTTGTCTCTTTCTTGCGTGAGTGTTTTAATAATTCAAACATGACTTTGTAACCCTTTGGTCGGAAACCCTTCGGATGTTTTTCTATCACCATTTTAGAATATTCAGTTTCTCCACCGAAGAATCCACTCATAACATCTCCACAACTCGCAGAGCGATGAATCCAATGTGAAAATTTCCCTATAACACTTGCACCCCAAGATATTACACGTCTTGAGAAAGGCCAATCGGGGATTTCATCTCTTTCACCTATGACGAAATTATATCCTTCCCGGAGTCTAATAGCAATTTCTCCTACTTTCTCTGGTGGGTGTTGAAAATCACAATCCATAACAATATAATATTCAGTTTCAACCATCTTGATGGCTTCAAGCACACTAATTGTTAATCCATGTATTTCTTCGTTTTCTCTATCTAGTAATAGAAAATTAGGATTTGTTTCAGTGAATTTTCGAACTTGTTCTCTCGTACCATCTTTTGATCCATCATCAGCAACAATGAGCTTAATACCTTTGT
>DAOVHJ010000209.1 GCA_030671945.1 Candidatus Heimdallarchaeota archaeon | reverse complement strand
GTAATAAATCTCAGTCCTGAATCTTTCTATAAAGGATCGATTAAAACAGGTCCGGGGAGTATCCTACAATCTGCTATAAGACAAGTAAAGGAAGGAGTAGATATTATTGATATTGGAGCGAAGAGTACAGCACCTTATCTTGAGACAGAAATTACTCCTAAAGAAGAAAGCGATAGAGTAGTAAAGGGATTAAAGATCATTCTCGATGAAGTAAAAAAACCACTTTCAATAGATACTACTCGAGCAGCAGTCGCAAAAGCAGCATTAGAAATTGGTGCTTCGATGATTAATGATGTTACAGGGTTAAATGATGACCCTGAATTAGCAAAGGTTGCAGTGGAATTTGATGTTCCTATAATTCTTGGGGCGACACAGTTACACCGTTTTCAAGGAAATCCTACGGAGAGGGTTATAGCATCTTTAAAACATTCACTAAAAGTAGCTCAAGAAGCAGGAATTGGATTAGATAAAATAATCATAGATCCAGATATTGGTTTTCACAGAATTAAAGATTTCAAGTGGTATAAAATAGACGCACATATTCTAACACACTTAAAATCGTTAACTAATAAATTAAAACAACCTATCTGTATAGGTCTCTCGAGGAAATCATTCATTGGTAAAATATTAGATATAAAAGATCCAAAAGACCGTCTTTATGGTTCACTAGGAGCTACCAGTATTGCAATTCTTCAAGGAGCCAGCTTAATTAGAACTCATGATGTGAGAGAAACTCTTGAGACAATTAGAGTAATAGAGAAAATCAAAGAATTTGGCATGGAAACCAAGGCCAAGTAAAAATACCCCATAACCAAAAAGGGGCGAATAGTCGACGATTCCGAATGTCATCAAGCTTCCACGGGTACGGAAGACTTGACTATTTTCTTATCATCTTTTTCTATTGCACCCCCATAAAAATCAACGCCAATACCCTTGTCGATTTTTTGTAGATACAATAGCTTCCTATTCGCCATATTATATATGGTAACCATCTTTTAAATAGGTAAATATAACATGGATATGTTAACCAGCGGAATGATTAGCTATAAGAATGGAATCTTAGTTAACATGATTGTGTTAATCCGAAGGTTTTCTTATTTGTTGAATTCAGAGATAAAGAGAAACTAGAGAATTTCAAATATTTTATCCAGATTTCTTATTGATTTCTCCAACCTTGAAACAAGTTTAGTTGTGGAAACATTTCTACCTCGAGCATCAACAGTCTCAATAGCAATATTGAGTTTACTAACTAATTTCAGAGATGATTCTTTTTGACGATAAATAAAAGCACGAATTACTTCATTTAAAAAGAACATTTGTCTGTCATTTGGGATTTGTCCACTTGCACAAAGAACTAGTAATTCTTGAGATGCTTTTGGAACGTTGAGAATTGAAAGATTATAACAAAGTACAACTCTTGTTGGAATTGAATCCTCATGATCCAATCTGCTAATTAATTCTCTTATAATAGTCTTCTTTTCTTTTTTATTACTAAGAAATTTACATCTTGCACAAAGAATCCATATTGCTTCCTGTCGAATTAAATCACATTCATTTTCAAGAGCTTGAATAAGCGGTTGGATGCCTGTTTTGTCTATAATCTCATGAATAGCTGTTCCTGCATTCAAACCAGTTAAATTCCGGGAATGAGCACTAACATCTAGAAGAAATGTTATGGATTTTTCATCGCCAATTTTCCCGAGCATTTTTACTGTGAGACTTTTTTCTAACTCAGACATATCTGTCGAATAAAGTTCGAATAGTAAGGATTGGATACTTCTATCGCCAAGTTTCGCTAAAGCCCAAATTGCTTCATTTTTTACAGATCGATGTTCATAAGCAACAATTTCTCGTAACTGAGAAATAATCTCAGCTCTTTTCTTTTTTTGCTTTCCTAGGAGATGAACTGCAAAGACTCTGTGGTGACGATTTTTCGCTTTCCGAGCAATCTGTAGTAATTCGAAAACACTCTTTTGCTTAAGGGAAATAATAATTTCACTATACTGATTAGCTTTGTTTTGTTGCTGATGTTGGCTATAGACTTCTTTTGTTTTCAAGAATTTCGTAACACCATTGATATTGTGAACCATTTTCATCAACCGACAGAAATCTGTTTAACTTAAATTTGACTCTAAATGTTAAAAACTCCAACAGAGTGAATTCTTATACATAGAAGGAGTTTTTTGTGCATTTTTTCAAGGAAATTTTTTAACAAATAATAATGAATAGAAATCTATGAACCAACCAATTAATATCGAACAGAAGCGTTTTGAAATCAAGAAACCTTGGTCTCCGATAGATGTTGCGAAATTAAACAACCAAGTAGTGCGTTTAGCGTTGTTCGAGGGAGAATCTCTTTTCCACAAACATGAAAAAGAAGATGAGTTGTTTTATGTTGTAAAAGGATCCTTTATTTTGCAACGGAAAGGTTTCCCGGACATACTATTAAATGAAGGGGATATGTTTGTTGTTGAGAAAGGAATTGTACATAGACCTGTAAGTCCTATGAAATCATATGTTTTGATGTTTGAACCACAGAGCTTGAAAAGTAAAGGTGATTAAAGAAGAAAAGAACTGGAGCCGTCGATGGGACTTGAACCCACGACCTACTCCTTACCAAGGAGTCGCACTACCAGGCTGTGCTACGACGGCTGTTATTCAGTAATATCTGAGTTTTTGCTTTCATATTAAAAATCTTACGCCAAGTCAGTAAATACCTAAAATATGCAGATATTAGATAAAAGTTATTAAAAAACCTACATCAGAGAAATTGGAGATTACTAAATTGGTTATTAAGAAATTATCTGAAGATTACAAAGAAGAACTCAAGGATTTATGGGACTATTGTTTTGCTGGTGGAGGAGAAACATCGGAGGAAGATTGGAAAGCATGGTTCTCAATTCTTAATTTTGATAATTGTCTGGGTTACTTTATTGATGGTAAAATCGCAAGTACCTATGTTATTCATAGTTACAAAATGTTCGTTCGGGGTGTTTTAATGAAAATGGGAGGGATTGGTGCAGTAGCCACAAAACCCGAATTTCGCAAGCAAAGACAAATTACTGCACTAATTAAGGAATCTCTCAAACTAATGAGGAAGAATCAGGAATACATTTCAGTTCTTTATCCCTTCAAATTTTCCTTTTATAGAAGATATGGTTACGAGAATTGCGCTGATTTTGAGTGGATAATTTCTTCGCCTAAGAATATCTTACTTCCAAAGGATTTCAAACCACTAAAAATAGAAGAAATCTCACAAGATGAATCATTTAAAATATGTATGCCAATTAGAGAGAAAATCGGTTCAAAATTTAATTTAACAATTTATGATGACTTAGAATTTTGGAAATATCATCATGCTAGGAAGAAGACTAAAGTATTTGTCATTAAGGATGGAGAAGAAAACGTTGGATACTTTACAACTCGTTTAGAGAAGAAAGAAGGTCCCTGGAATGTTCGATTGAATATGCGAAATGTAATTGTTGATAGCGAAGCAGCTCGTCTTACTGTTTTAGATTATATAAAGAAACACACTGATCAGAATAAAGACTTCAGTTATCCATTGCTTGGTGATGAACGAATTACTGATTACTTTGATGATCTTTGGGAAGGAAGTTTCAAATATCAAGTGACTGGTGGTCCAATGTTTCGAGTTATTGATGTTATGAAAGCAATGGAGCTTTTGGAATTCGTTAAGAATCTAGACCTCACTTTTTCAATGAAAATTGATGATGAATACGCCCCTTGGAATTCTGATCCTATGTTGGTTACAATTAAGGATGGAAAAGCAAAGGTAACAAAAACAACTGAACAGAAAATTGATCTTTTAACAGATATCAAAGCTTATACTCAATTGTTCGTTGGATATCGAACAATCTATGATCTAAAAGATATCAATAAGGTGAAAATAAAGAAAAAAGATTTGGAAAAATTCGACAAAGTATTTCCAAAACGATTCACAAGATTAAGAACCTTCTTTTAGAAAATTAGCAGTAGACATTTTAATTGAAAATGAAAATAGCTTTTTTATAAAAAAACAATAGAAAAGCGAGAAAAATTTCCCCGCATTTCAACTTAAATTTGTTACGTGATTTTGCTTGCTTTTCCTATACGATTAAATGTTATGATTCCAGTAACCATACCAAGAATAGGTGATGCTAAGAATTTCAATGCCCAAAATGCAGCCAGTATAAATGACAAACTTGTAATTGCTTCAATAGTCATTTGAAATCCCCATGTCAATAGAAGTAAAAGTAAGATACTTGCAAAAGCACCTATAACGAAATTCACAAGTCCAAAAGCATTAAGAAGACCACCACGTTGAAGTTTACCATTTGAAACCAATACTTTAGCGGTATAAAATAATGCTAAAGCAAATAAACCATATCCACAAGTCAATAGGAATGTAGTGTTGCCAAAGAAGCCTAAAAAGAACTCAAAGATGTCTCCACCAGCAGGTACGGGATTAAAGAGACCTAAACTAGTCACAAAGTTAATTCTTGGATATATTCCAACTCCAATCCACAGGAGCCAAAAACCTGAAGCAACAAAACCTTGAACCTTTTCTTTAATTGATAAGGAAAACAATATCAAACCTACAACACACAATAATGCTGCAGCAAAGTCAAGATAGTATACGATTGAGAATGCTCTGAAAAGATTAGTTGTAGCAGATTCCAAACCTGGATTTCCTCCTGGACCGCCTACAGTTATAGCTAAACCCAATGCAATAAAGATTATTAACATTGGTAGAATCAGAATGTTTTGAACAAAAAGTGTAAAAAATCCTATTCTAAGAAGTAATGGATTGAATTTATTAGAAGGTTCTACTCTTGTTTCTATTTCCTCAATTTCTTCTTCTTCTAGCTTTTTCGGAACATCAGGTTTCTTTCTTGTTTTATCAATAATTGTTTGTACAATCATTACTATAGGAATTAGAACTACAACACCAATATTCAAATAAAACCAAGTTATTGGTTCTGCGGATTCATTGAACTGATTTGTGTGTATTTGATCGAAAGTTGGATTAACAGAATTTTGTTTATATCCATTTGGAGTATAGGTTTCGCTTATTGATTGTGCACAAAAGCTAAATTGAACAAATATTAAAGTTGATAATAATATTAGTAAAGTGACACTAAGTGTTTTCTTACTCACCATTTGAATAACCTACTTTAATT
>DAOVHJ010000016.1 GCA_030671945.1 Candidatus Heimdallarchaeota archaeon | reverse complement strand
TTTGTTCTTATGTTTACTATACTATTCTTATTTAAAAGGCAGATTCACTTTCTTAGAACTCAAGTCGAGGTCACAAGTTGTGACTATCGCACACTAAGTATATCCTGCTTTTTTCGAGAAAAACACTTGATTTAAAAAAGAAAACTAGGTTTTCAAGGCTTCCAAAGCCAATTCAATATAATTTGAGTCTATTTCAAATCCAACGTAATTGCAACCCAGTTTTTTTGCCGCAAGAGCCGTTGTTCCGACCCCCATGAAAGGATCAAGTATGATGAGTGGTTTACTTTTCGCTAAACCATGTAATTTGATACACATTTCAGGAAGTTGAACAGGAAACATTGCTGGATGTTTTTTCTTCTCTTGAACTGTTTCGTAAGGAATAAACCATTGGTTACCTCTTCCTCGTAAATCTTCTTGAGCCTTTTTCCATCGACCGATATTACTCTTATCAGCATATGGAACTCCAACAGCTAATTTATCGACTTCAACATCTCCCTGTTTTGTGAAATGGAAAATATATTCATGAGAATTATTTAGAAAGCGTTGAGAATTTACAGGTTTATAGTGACCAATATTGATGTCTTTTTCTGGAATAGCAATAGATTTTACCCAATGAATGGTATTTTGTAATTTGAAATGTTGTGCAATCTTTTGAGCAACCGTAAGTGAACGTAATTCATCAGATGGTCGATCACCTATATTGAAGAAGAAGGATCCCTCATCTTTTAGCACTCTAGAACAACCTTGAGCAATACTCTCTATCCAATCAAGGTATTCGTTAAATGGACGATTATCATTATAGCTATTATAATCAACATTGATATTATACGGAGGAGAAGTTACAATGACATCTATAGATTTAGCTTGGAGAACTTCATTCATACCTTTAATACAATCCATTTGATGGATTTTGTTTAGCCAATTATCTATCATTGTCAATCAAAAATATGCATTTACCGATTTAATAAGATTTATTTTATCCAAATTTAGTACATGTTTAAGGAAATGGCAGAACAATACTGCAATCTCTATCATTATATACCCTCGTTTATACTAAGAGTTGGGTCTTAATTAAGGAAGGAATTAAAAAAAATGGAAGAAATCTTTCTACACTGTGATTCTCCCTGCTTCAGTTGTCCGTCTCTTGATAGAATGATAAAAGTGAGTCGTTTTAGTGAAAGAAGACTTCAAGATTCTTATTATTGTGATCATTGCGATGTGTATTCGTTATGTAAATTGGGTCTTGCCTATAGTAAATTTAGAGGAGGAGATTTACGTCCTACTTGTACAAAATGTGGTCGTTTTGTAGATAAAATCGAGCTTAGTTATCAAGAGGGACAAGGAGAACGACCATTTACAGGAAATAGTTTATTGTTTATTAGAAGACCAAATGGAGAGAAATTTGATATACTACAAACAGTTAAGGGGTCATATTTCAAAGATTTATCAGAAGTCCTTCTCTATGTTTTGTATGCTTTGGGTCCAGAAGAATATAACATTGTTAATTATGATACTTTAACCAAAAACTATAACCCTATATTTGATGATGTGATTTTGGTCGAAAAAATCGCAATAAAAAGTGATACTCCAACTACAATAAGTCCTCAAATCACTTTTGATTAATTCTTAGCTTTTCTCCCATTCATGGAGACATTCTTTGCACCTAAATCTTCTAAGTACAGCAAAACTAGTCGATGTACTGCCACTACATGTTAAAATATCATAAGAACCTCTCTGAGTTTCCATGACAAAAATATCTTTATTTTTACATTTTGGGCATTTCATCTTGATGTCCACACCAATTCAATAATTCCTCATATGATTTCTCCTTAAAAATAATTGCTATTATTATGGTAATGCGATATATTGGTAGATAAAGAAGAAAAAGGAGAAAAAGAATTACTCCTCGACCATTGCACCACAATTAGCGCAATATTGTGCTGAGTCCTCGATACTAGTTCCACAATATTTGCAAAACGTTTTACTTTGTTTTGCACCTAAGTGTTCTGGCTGAGCAGGAAGATGTTGTGGATCACTTTCTGGGATATAATTAGGATTAGTAGAACTTGTAGTATAATGTCTTGTTCCTGCATCAGGAGAAATTCTTGAACTTCTGAAAATAAGTACTCTAATTGTACTCATTACTGCAAAGAATAAGGAAAATGCTAGAATTATCCACATCCAAGTAGCATTATCCCACCAGTCAGCAATCAAATCTCCAATAATATAGAAGAAAAAGAACATAAAGAAAAATGTGCTCCAAGAACTCCAAAGTCTTCTAAATGTTCGACGACGATATATGTTTTCATTCACAAGGTTTCACCATAATCTAAGTTATTCTAATTCAATCGATTATTTTAAGCTAATCAAATGAAATCACTAACCTTAGTCCGATGTAGATGTAAAAATAAAAAGAAAATAACCTAGAACTGTTCCCAAGCTTTGTGAACCATTTTACCTGTTTTTTCAATAACTGGGTCCATAGCTTCTGCTGATGCGAGTCCAACTTCCTTTGCAATTTTCATGATTGAAGCATGAGATACATAGATTTTGTCATTCTCTTCATAGACTACAAAACTACATGGGAAAAGTAATCCAACATTAAAAGATGCTTCCAAAGCCATTTTTGCCAATTCTGGACCGCACGCAAGTATAGTTGTATATCTTGGGAAATCTGTAACTCCTAGTTTCTTCTTTAATATACCATCAATAGATTTTGTGAGCATTACTGTGAATCCTTCTTTCTCACATATATTTACAACATGCTCGATTGCAGCATCAAAATCCTTTGTTAGTTCTTTTTTCAAAATATCAACCATATAATTTCACCTAATTCTATTTTATTACCATTTGTTTAAAGTTCCTTGCCTTTATTTCTAAGGTAAAAGCTCATTAAAACTATTAGAAAATATTGTATCCAACTTCTCAGATAAATTTAATTACTTGGGTTAAAATACAACAAATGATTCTTACTAAAAAATCTAATAATAATTTTAATGGAACCTGTAAAAATATGTCTTCTGAAAAAATTGTAAGGCTTTTTATTAGTCATTCTTGGGATCACAATGACGATTACATTAGCTTAGTCCATTTACTTAAGAAAATAGAGAATTTCGTATTCTATAATTATAGCGTTCCAGAACATGATCCTCTTTCTGCAGATGGTGATAAAGAGTTAATGCATGAACTTAGTGAGCAATTACGCGGTTGTCATGTAGTAATTGTCATCGCTAGTATGTATCCTTCTTACTCCGAGTGGATTCAGAAAGAAGTACTAATAGCTAATGTTTATGGGAAACCTGTCTTGGGTGTCATTCCCAGAGGACAAAAACGAATTTCTAAATTTGTTAAGACTTATGCAGATAAATTAGTAAGATGGAGTTCTAGATCTATTCATAAAGCCATTATAGAATTAATGGAAAATGATTCTCGCTGAATTTAAGCGAATGGACTTTGAGCTATTACTCCTGTAGCAACTAGAATCAAGATAACTGAAAGGACAATGAGTCCGAGAGAATACATCGTAAGTAGACTAATTGGTAACCATTGTTCAATAGAGGTTAATCCTCGAAGTCCTCTAATTGGTTTTTCTTGTGTTTTACTAAGTTTATATTCTGTTAGTAATCCCATAACAGGTAATTTCTTCTCAATTTCATTTATTACCTTGTATTTGCTACTGTTGAGATTTTTATAATAAATAATCAGTAACCACCAACTAATAGAAACAAAGACTCCAATAAGTAGAATCATTGGAACTACTACTTCCAAACCATTGCTAAACAAAATCCCTATTGCAACAAAAAGGAAACTGTTAGCAGTTAAATAAAAGCTATTTGTTGTTGCTCGTCTAGCACTAATTCTATCTGCTAAATCTACATATAACTTGTATTGATCAAAGATTAGGTTGGTTTTATCATGAATATCTTCTTGTGTGTTAAATAATTTCTCAAGCGGATTTGTTGTTTTTGTTGATACTTTTTGTTTATCGGATTTCTTTTTAGGCAAACTCTACCAACCTCTTCTAACTCTTATCTGTTAATAAATATCCAAATATAGCGCAACTTTATAAATTTTTGTTGTAAATAACGAAATCAATAATAAAATTACATACATTTGAACGGTAGGCTAGAAGAAATTGTTTGAGGGTAAAAAAGTAAGATTACGATCATTCGAATTAAGTGATCTCGACAAAATCATGGAAGATTGGAATAAAATAAATTTGAGAAGAGAATTGGGTCCTGTAGTTCCACATTCTCGAAAAGAACGTGAGGAATGGATTAGAACTACTTGGCAAGATAGAAGCACTGGGAGATCTTTTGCTTTTGCTATGGATGATATTAAAACAGGAGAATTTCTTGGACACTGCATTCTTTCCAGTGTTAGACCAATAAATAGAACTGCAAAAGTAAGTATTGCAATATACAAAGTTAAGAACAGAGGAAAGAGTTATGGGACAGATGCAATGAGAGTGCTCTTAAAATTTGGGTTTGACTACCTCAATCTTCATCGGATAGGATTAAATGTATTTGATACAAATCCTCAAGCAATAAGAGTCTATGAAAAAGTAGGTTTCACAAAAGTTGGTGTCATGAGACATACAGATTTTGTAGAAGGGGAATATGTAAATGATGTTGCTATGGATATCCTAGAAGATGAGTGGCGCGAATTACAGAAAAAAGAAGAAAAATAACTCATAAACAAATCCAGAACCATTTGCTATTTTCAGGGATTTAAAACTCGAACATCTGGTGATCTGTGGGTGTGTTTATAGCTAACTAAACTTTCTACCAACAATATTAATGAATTTCTCAAGTCTATCATGAAGTCTATTGACTTGCTGAATTATACCTTCAATTTCAATTCTCTCCAAACCAGCAATTGTTTGAGATTCGTTGAAATCAGAAATCTTCTTGTTAAGTCGATCAAAAGCTTGTTGTAAATCTCTACTTTTCTTCATATCTTATCCCACAAGAGTCATTATTTTAGTGTTGCTTAAATGATAGACTCAAAACAAATTATTAATTGTATTCGTTAAAAAGAAGAAAAAAAGGGTGGGTAGAGAGATGAACTGGAGAAGGAAGGGATATTTTTTCCCAGTCCATCTCGGTTTCTTTAGCCGGAGAATTATTGCTAAAGCGTGACTTTTGTTTTGCAGATATCCTGTTCACTTTTTTGGGAGGGCTTATGGATATATACTGGTCTTTTTTGAGGGCAGATAAATGATTGATTTCTCCGGCATGTGTGGATGTGTGTTACAGACAAATCGAATAAGTGTTAATTCCTTAGCAATCTCCGGCATAAATTTTGTTCATAGACAGGATCTTTTTTTGAGTTTTTGTGTTTTGAGATATTGTTTAACATTGAACTCATATTTTGAAAGTCGTTTTTTCTTAGTTTCCAAGTTTATTGATTCGTATTAGGTGATCCTGCATTAGTAACCGATGTTCGTTGTGCATTGTCATCAGATTTTGTTGTTTCAAGTGTTTAAAGTGTATAATGAGACAATTTATCTAAGTAAATAAGTGTGAATGAATCTATTAAAGCGTTTTAGAAAAAATATTCGGGGTATATAGAAAAAAAGTCATGAGGTCTGATAAAATCCTCCGCCTTTTTTCAGAGTGATAATCACTCCAAAGCAGAAGATTACCTCAATGATTTACCAATATGTACTTGTTGGCACTACAAAAGGCCAAACATTCAATAGACTTGTCAAGTCATCAGTTGCTCCAGTGTCCCACATGAGGATTTGAGCATTCCAATCACCTCTTACACAAGTGGCTCTAATAGTAACTATGTTATATCCTGGGTTCATTGTTATGGTGACTGGGCTTCTCCATGATGTATCGCCACTGCCTGCGCGAGTTCCGCTTCCTTCCAAGTTTCCATTGACCCATAAATAGTATTCATCATCGACTTGTATTGAGAGATCTACATCCATAGCACTTGCTGTGGGATTGTAAATATAGGTAAATAAATATGCAATACCTCTGTTTGGCCATCCAAATGTGTCTGCTGAATCATATCCCGTTCCTCTAATAGTAACACATCCTGGATAATCTCCGGCATCTTGATGAGGTAACACTTGGTATCCTGTGTGTGCTGATATGCTTTGAGTATAAAAGTCTGCAATTCCAATGTAAGGTCGATATTCTTCTGCTGCTCCAAAACCATTCAAAGCTATGTAATCATTGGTGTTTCGATCTAGATTTCTTACACCACTCTCAAAGGAGCCAACTATAAACCAGAGTACTGGTGAATAACCAGAGCTTGCTGGAAAAGTACCACTGCAGGTTGATGGATCTTCTGCTGCTGTTCGAAGAACTAATGGCATACTTGTGTAGTTTCCTTCTGGTGGTTCTGGTCCACTTTGACCGCCAGTACTATATGAAGAGAATTGTCTTCCAGTTGTAAGTGATTTGCTACCATAAGTAATGCTCATTTCATATTGTGATAAAGGAGCTATTTCATTACTATCATTTGTAGCTGCGATTGTAATTTCTTTAGTTTCTTGGGTCATATATTCAAGATTACTTGTAATTAGCCAAGAAGTAGTATTTGAAGTAGGTGAATAAATAATCAATGTAACATCTTCATCTAAAGTTACTAAATCAGTACCTACATTAAATAATTCAATTGTAGCGGTATCATAAAAACCATCTACATCGCTATCAGTAAGAGTGACACCAGACATTAGCACCATTTCTCCTTGGCCTTGTAGTAGAGGTACTACCACAAAATAAACAATTGCTGCTGCTGAAACTGTGAGTGCAATGAGGAGAATTGTAGCAATGACAGGACTAACGCCTCTCTTATTGCATTTTTTTCGGGGTAATATTTTATTGAGTATTTTTGTAAACATAAATCCTTCCTTCCTTTTACTTCTTTCAAAAGAAGAAATGTAACTGAATCAGTTATTCTTATATAATTATAAGAAAAGAGAGTTTAAAACTTTATAGAAACTGTACCCTACAAATCTAGTAAAAATCATAGTAAATCTAGTAAAATTATTCTTAGATTTTTTCCAAAATCTTAAGACTTTTTTCATATTTTTTTTTCTAATAAAGATTGGCTAATCTTGTCATGTATTGTTTTGATTCTTCGATTTGAAGATCATACCAGTGTCTATATGCTTCAGCAACAGCAAAAGAAAAACCAGTTCGTATATTTAAGCAAAAAATACCAGACACTAAAGGTTCTAAATGCTCTAAAGAACGCAATGGTGCAGTTGGTGTAGCAATATATACCTCTTCTGCTAGTTGTTTTTTCATCCATTGTGAAGCAGCTCTCATGGAAAAACCGGAAGCAATACCGTCATCAACCAAAAGTACTTTTTTTCCTCTGGGAGATACTGTTTCAGAGAGATTGAATTCCTTTCGAAGAGCAATAATTCTTTCTTGTGATTTCTTAACTTGCTCTTGTAACTCTTTATTAGATATGGTTATTTGTGAAATCAAACTATCATTTAGAAATACTTGACCATCTGGCGTGACAGCTCCCATACCTGCTTCAGTTGACCAAGGCACTTGTATTTTTCGAACAATCATTAAGTCAAAAGGAATGAGCTTGAAAACATCGGACCTAAGTAATCCATACCCAATTGGCAAACCTCCACTTGGGATAATATAAAGCAGATCAAATTCCTTATCTTCTAGTAGTTCAGCCAGTAATTTTCCCGCGTGCTCTCGAGAATCGAAAAGGTTCACTTTATTATACAATTTCTTATCTTCAATTATCAATTGAAATCAAAATGAATTATATTCTTCTTCTCTAAAATAATTTATTATTGAATTAGAGATGTATTCTATTACTCCTTTCCATGACAAGCATTTATAGTCCATTCAACAAGTGGTTGGAGAGCATTTGCTAGTTTCTCGCCTTTCCTTGTTAATGAATACTCTACTTTGGGAGGTAATTCAGGGAACACCTCTCTTTTAATTAGACCTTCCTTTGTGAAATCCGCGAGTCTAGTAGAGAGCGTAGCATCACTTATTTTATCTCGAGTCCACCCCTTTTGTAGATTTTCTCTCAAATTATTGTATCGAAGTTTTTTGTGTTCCATTAACAAATAAATTAATTGAATACCCCATTTACTGCTAATAAGATGCAAAATTCTTTGAGCAGGTATTAAACAAGGGAAACCATTGCTTTCCTTAGAACATTCTGTTTCTGGTGTTGTCTTTATTGTATTATTCACTTTACTTCACATCTCTTTAGTTACTCTATAATAATTTAGCGAGATTTTAAATATAAATACTTTCATAAGTAAAGTAATAATACTTCAATAAGTAAAGTGATGAACCAATGAACTGCGAATGTAAAGGAAAAGAAAAACAAAAATGCGGCGAATTTAAAGGAAATGAAGATAAAGAAGCAAAACTAAAGCATTTGAAAGACTGCAAAGAAGGATTGCTTGGAAAAATCGATGACATAGATACAGCAATAAAGAAGATTGAAGGATAGATCCTATCCTAAAAAGGTAATTCATATTCAAGTAATTGCTTAATATCTTCTGTTCCTTTTTCTACTAGTTTTATTCTATAACTATAAGAGTACTTTCTATATCCTTTCAATTTATATTCATTATGTGTACGAGCTAGTGCTGGCCAATCACCGCCAACTCCCCTTTGTTTATGATCAATGTTTACAGTAATATTTTCACGTTTTGGAAGTGCATTTATGTGCTGGGCACATTCTAGATCAATCATAGAATAAGGCCAGGTGCTGAAATTCAAAAAGGTAGGATCATAGGATTGAATTAATAATCCCTCTTTTTCATCATTTGTAAGTGTAAACCATCTTATTTCTGAACGATTCCCATTTTCCTGTGGTTTGACATAATTGTGTGTCATTTCATTGACTGGATAGGAATAAATTCCAATTGCTGCTCCACTTTTTCGATCAAACATAGTTTCATGAGGACCTTTTCCATACCATTCTATGTTTTTGAATTCTTCCGGAATAGACATCTGCATGCCAAAACGCAACATATTCACTCGAGGTGTAAACTTGATATCAATATGAATGTCCCCTCTCCCAAATATTGTATATATCACAACAATTGGAGACAAACCCAATGGGATTCTAGATTTAGTAGTTATTCTCACTACCTTGTTGTTTAAACGTTCATAACTAATTTTGCTTAATCTCTGCCATCTATTGGCTCTTTTCCACCTATTTAATCGACGTTTTACAAAAGGTCTAAGAATGGCTGGAGCAAAGGTCAATACCCCTAGATCATTATCAATAGGTGCTCTCCAAAAATTAGGAGTTAAAGGAGCAACAATTAATTCTTTATTATTGAATATGAGTGATCTTATTCTTCCAGATTTCTTGCTAAACTCTAATGAAAATTGAGGATTTGAGATTTTTATTGATTCTTTCAATTCTTCTAAAAATAGCTCTGGAATGGAATCTTGATCTAGATACAAAGTTGCTTGTGGTTTGAATGGTATTTGAAATTGATCCCAAGCGATAATATGACCCTTATCAGCCCAGGATGTATCTTCTTTAAGTTTAAAAGATATTTTCAAGAAATACTCCTTATACGCAAGAATCTCTGGTTCTTTAATTGGAATAGTTATTTCACTTGTTTCTCCGGGTTTTGTTTCCAAATCTGATATAATATCATTTTGAATTATATCACCATCAGCTATAAATTCCCAAACTAGATCCACAAAATCAAGTGATTGAAAAACGAATTTATTTTGAATTTTGAATTGCCCATCAGTCAAACTAATGGGATATACTTTGATGTTCTGATATACCTTTTTGACTTCAAAAGCAGAGGGATTTGGCATACGATTCGGTAAAAAGATGCCATTAATACAAAAGTTACCATCATTTGGTTCATCTCCAAAATCTCCACCATACAACCAGAACCCGATTTTATCTTCATCTATTTTAGTTATTCCTTGATCCACAAAATCCCAGATGAACCCTCCAACACAATTATCATATTTTTCAAAGATGTCCATGTATTTCTGGAAATTACCTAAACTATTTCCCATGGCATGGGCATATTCACAGAGTATTCTGGGTTTGTCTTTGTATAATTTTGGTCCAATCCTGGAAACAAACCAATCTGGTCGAGTTCTTTTATATTGTCCTGATTTTTCAAACTCTTTTGGAATGGTATACATGGTACTAAAAACATCAGCGACTTCTATTTTGTGGTCTCCTTCATAATGAATACCTCGAGTAGAATCTATCTTGAGAGTAGCAGTTTTCATATCTCTAAAATTATCGCCAAAACCAGCTTCATTACCTAGTGACCACATGAATATACAAGGATGGTTTTTGTCTCTCTCCACCATTCTAATCATTCTGTCAACACAAGTTGTTGTCCATTGAGGATCACTTTTTGGTAAGATATTCCTTAAACCATGGGATTCTATGTTGCATTCATCCATCACATAGATTCCATATTTATCACAGAGTTCGTAAAATTTAGGATGATTTGGATAATGACTTGTTCTCACAGCATTAATGTTATATTGTTTCATCAATATGACATCTTCTTCCATCCTCTCCAAAGGAATTGCTCGTCCATGATCTGGGTCATGTTCGTGTCTATTGACTCCTTTGAAAAGAACAGGTTTGCCATTAACGAGAATCTGACTGTTTTTAATCTCGACTTGTCTGAAGCCAAATTTACATTGTTCAACTTCAATAATTCTATTATTCTCATCTCTTAAAGTTAGAATTACTTCGTATAAATTGGGTTTTTCAGCAGACCACTTTCTAGGTTTTTTTACAAGAGATTCAAGTTCAATTAATATTTCAGATTCAGAACCTAGATTGAATTCCCTAATCATTTTAGATTCTGTAACTAACAGCTCGTGATCTTTTTTGTAAAGATTCAATTCAATTTTTTGTGCTTTTGCTAATAGATTGCCGAAATTTCTGATTTTAGTTCGTAATTTGAGATTAGCATTATTGTAGTTTTCATCAAACTCACAGTAAACAAAGAAATCTCTAATATGCACTTTTGGAGTAGAAAACAGAAACACGTCTCTATAAATTCCACTAAAACGCCACATATCCTGATCTTCAAGATAACTACCATCAGACCATCGATAAACTTCAACTGATATCGTATTTCTTCCTACTTCAACAAATTCAGTTATATCAAACTCAGCAGGAGTCATACTTCCTTGACTGTAACCAACCTTTTTTCCATTAATCCACACATAAAATGCAGATTTAACTCCTGCAAAATGCAAAAAGATTTCTCGTGCAGCCCAATCCTCTGAAATAATAAATTCTCTTCTATAAGAACCAACAGGATTATAATTGTGATTAATTTTTGGAATTTCTTTCTTCTTTAAACTAATGCTGTAAGGATATTTGATATTTGAATAGATTGGAATTCCATATCCTTTAAGTTGCCAATTACTCGGAACAATAATGTTATCCCACTTACTAGTATCAAAATCTGGTTCAAAGAAATCAATCGGTCGATCAGCTGGTTTTTCTACCCAATTGAAATTCCATTGTCCATTGAGTGATTGATAATAAGGAGAATCTTCTTTCTCATTATTTAATGCAAAATCTACTGAAGGGAAAGGCATTGAAGTATTGTGTGGGGGTGATTTATTTTGACCTATGAAACCACAATTTTCCCAATCATATTTCTCAGACATGGCATTTCACATAGTAAATTTTTCTAATAATTTATTCAATAAATTCTTAAACATTATTGGCAATTAAGAATATTTGTTACTTGAGAATAACAAGTAATAAAGATTGACAAAAGGGCATTCTTTTGGATATCTGAACAGGAGATAAAATAAATGGATACGCCAACAAATGAACCAACTAAGAAAATTGCAGAACGAATTTGGTTTGCTTTCTTTGTAGTTTTTACTTTAAACATAGCTGCTTTCACACTAATAGCTATGTTAATGCAACCACTCTGGTACGATGTTAATGAATTTCTGATTAGCATGTTGAATATTGAGTTCAATTGGTTAGTGTTGATTATTGTTCTTACATTCTTAGTTTTAGGATATGGATTATATCTTGTTATTTATCATCTTATCATGTTAATTAAGAGAAGAAAAGCTCTACCTCATTTAGCGAACAGAATCATACCTTTTCCGTTAGTATTGATTTGGAACGGAATGTTAATACTACTCATTATGGAAGCTGGAAGCGAATTATCAATAGTTAGAACTCAATTAGAACACATAAGCCCGATTTTGATTCTTATACTAATAATAATTGCTAGTGCTGTATTTGTTATATTGTTACCTAAAATAACTGACCTTTGGGCAAAAGCTAAGGTTTACTTGGAATTATTTAAGAAAGAAGAAAGAAAAGTCTGGAATCCAAGAAATAAAGCAATAATTGTTACACTTAGTGTAATCGTAATTTATCTAATGTTTTTGATTATGCCATTTACATTTACTCCATCAAATGTTGTGATAGGTAGTTTACCAGATAAACCACAACTAGTTGCCCATCGAGGTGCATCTCATTTAGCACCGGAAAACACCATCGCTGCTGGAGAATTAGCTGTAAAATGGGGGGCAATAGGTTGGGAAATTGATATAGCAATAAGTTATGATGGAATAATCTTCTTAATGCACGATTCAACCTTAGAGAGAACAACAAATATAGCTGAAGTTTTTCCGGAGAGGAAATCAGATCGAGCTGAAAGTTTCAATATATCAGATATACTTTTACTTGATGCTGGTTCTTGGTTTGTAAATCAAGATCCCTTTGGAACAATAAGCGATGGATACGTTACTCAAATTGAATCCGATTCTTATATTGAAGAAAAAATACCAACACTAGCAGAAGCAATCAATTTTACTCGAGATAACAATCTGATTTTAGATGTCGAAGATTATAGACCTTCTAATAACCATCCTTATTATGCTACCTATGAAGATATTCTATTAGATCAACTTAATGCTTCAGGCTTAGGAAAGGATATTATAGTAAGCTCATCCAAACCGCTAGCAGATCCAATGACTCGGAAATGTGGACCAATCTGTCCTTGTTATATGCATTCTGAAGGTTGCGAACTTGTTAATACCCAACATGGAATATCAAATGCAAGATTTAAGGAATATCAAGAAGAAAATATTAGCGTAATGGCCTGGACTGTAGATTCACCTGCAAGATTTTCACAACTCTGGTGCTTAGGTGTCGACTATGTTAAAACTAATGACTTACATATTCTATCTACAATCGAAAAACCATCATGGTTTTTAATTACAAGAAATTATTACATAGGATGGTCTCAATTAAATATTAGTATAGTAACAATTTCTGGAATCATTTATTTCCTTTTAAAACGAAGAAAAACAGTCCAAATTGACAAATGAAATTTAAGCAGTAAATTGAATGTTGTATCTATGTTAGCTAATTTCCTAAAATCAGCAATTAATAGACATTTTGAAGAAACAAGCCTATTAATTGATCAATTAACAGATGATCTTTTCGAGAAAAAAGCATCAGAAGAAACTCGTAAAACAGCAGAAATCATTCTTCATATGATTAGATCGTACGAATTTTATGCTCGAGGATTAAGTGAAGGTGAATGGATACCTGCCCCTTATAGCTTGGAGAAGTACAATAATTCTAAGAAAGTAAGATCACTCTATAATGAAGTAGTTAAGATAACAAACAAGTATCTTGAGAAAATTACTGATGAATCACTAATAGAAGAAGTGAGTGGTTTCAATCGAGCTGCAACAAAAGGAGAGGTTTTACTCGAATTACTTGAACATGGTTTGCATCACCGGGGACAACTTTCTGTTTATTATCGGTTAAGTAAGAAAAAACCAGCAGAAATCAAATACATTATCTAGTTCATTTCCTCGATGAAAAATCCTCAAAGAAAAAAAGGATTACATAGCTTACTTTCTGGTTTTTTTTATACCGAACTCTGAATGCAGAAGAGATTACTATTATTGCTCCAAAGGCAATAAATAATCCAAATCCTGGGAAAAGTCCACTTGTCCAAATTGAAGTATTTTCTAAATCAACCATTAATGTCACTGAAGCACTACTAGAAATGAATTTTAAGCCAGCATAATAAGCGTTTACTTTGTAAATTCCATTTTCTACAGTAATAGTTGTTTCAAAGTTACCACTCGAATCAGCTACTAAAGTTGCATTATAAAAATGCTCAGAATCATATTTATCAATAATTTTGACATAAACTATCCTATCTGAAGGATTTGATGGTATTTCATTTGTTGGAATGTCATCCATGAAATTGAGATTTCCAGAAATACTGAACTGAGTTGATGATTGGATTGAAGCATCAATTTCAAGCTTAGTTTGGTATTGTACAGTTCCTCTAATCGTAATGCCGCCTAAAGGTTGTAAATGGATATCACCTATGAATTCAATATCATAATCTCCTGTAAGATTGTAGCTTGCTATTATTTGACCTTCAAATTCATCTTTAAATGTAATATTATTTCCTGGTGTTATGGTTACTTCGAACTCCTTTGCTTCATAAGGTTCTAATTCTATAAATTGACCGTTGACCTCACTACTAACTTCCCATTCGAGATTTTCCCGTAGAATGCTAATATAAAAATTAGTTCTCTCATTAAAAGGATTATAAATTGTAAAAGTTCCTTTTACTGGACCAAAACTAATGGGATTTTTTCTATTATATAAAACTTCTTTAGAAGGAACTACTTCAAAGAAATTAATGCTTTCTTGAGCTACGTTATTCCAAGTATCAACTTCTGAGATATCTTGTTCAATTACTACTTTTATACAAGAATGTAGGCTCATCATTTCTAATGAACTTGTCGAGACTGAATATTGAGGATGCCAATTTACCCAACATTCTCTATATTGGCCATGTGGAACATCAATAGTTGTTTCACCAATAAAAGACCAAGTGCCTTGAAGACCTATACCCATCGGTTGTTTATGATAAAATTTGACAACAACATTAGTTGCAGAAACTTCACCAATATTATGAACTCTTGCGTATAATCTGTTTGTTGGATCATTTAATAATGGTTCATCACCAATACCATCAGGATCCCCACGCTCATTTAGATGACGATAATTATCATAACCATTAACAGGACTATCACACCAAATATCAGCTGTTTCATATGGTCCAGGATTTCCACCTTGATTAATATGTAAATCTGACTCTTCTTGACCTGCATTTGTTACACTAATATCAAAACCATCCGTGTTAACGGAATCAACTGAAATTGTTATGCCATTAGGCGCATCAATAAATATATCATTAACGTCATAGAGACAATCCCTAACTCCTGAGAAGATAGGAGTAGAATCCATATCCGTACATTCATCATCATTAGGTTCGTTTCGATCCACCAGATAAATATACACTCCCTCATCTGGTAACCAGGCATCTTCTCCTTGATTTTTAATAACTTCAACCATATAATACTTAGAATTAGATATTTTTACTTTTAGTGCTTGTATGTCACCTGTTATATCA
>DAOVHJ010000189.1 GCA_030671945.1 Candidatus Heimdallarchaeota archaeon | reverse complement strand
ATTACCTTATTTGTTAGAGTAGTTCACATTGACAAGTGAATTTCATAAATAAAGGTATTATGTGATTTACATGAGTGTTTTCAAAGGAGATACGAAAGCAAAAAAAACATTATCATCTATGTATGATGTTACCTTAGCTGGTGTGAAAAGAAGTCTGATAACTGACTGGCAATATAAATCTGATATTGTTATTCAACTAATATGGACGATTACCAATCTTGTTGCTTATGGTTTTCTTGGTTTATCTGTTGGACAAGGAACAGGTGCTTTTGCTCCCGATTATTCGTTTTCACTTTTCTTGTTATCTTCATCTGCTTTCTGGACAATGTTTACTGGAAATTATGAAGAAACCTCTTTCTGTTTAAGAGAAGAGTGTGCACGAGGTACAATGGGCTACCTTATCACAAATAATGTTAACACATTCAGTATTATGGTAGGTAGATATATCTCCTCGAGTATGAAATTTTTTGTTATATTTCTAATCACTACAATACCTACTTTTGCACTCGTGAAAAATGGTGATGTGAATTTACTCCCACATACTGCTTCTGAATTTTTTATGTTAGTTCCTTTGATTTTGCTGAGCTATATTTTTATGATGAGCATTAGTTTCTTTATGGGCTCAATAACCTTACTCGTTAAACAAACCACAACAATTGTACGAATCATGCTGTATTTAGTTCGTATTGCTGGTGGTTATTTCTTTATGGTTGAAACATTTTCAGGCATGGGTGCGTGGTGGATTCCAGTAGTTTTTATTTGTTCTCCAGTCGTTTCAGGACAATTTGCTTTTCGGAAGTATTTGATAGAACACAATACTGCTGCAAGATTTCCAGATATGGCACTAATTGAAGGCGGAGGATCTTTTGCGGGACTATCTTATGGCATTGTTATTCTGATTAATGTAGCAGTATGTGTAGTCTTCCTCATAGGGTCCTACTTCTTCGTGAAATGGATGACAAAAATCGCTAGAAAGAGAGGTACAATAGAATTTTACTAGGTGAATCAAGAATGGTGGATCAAATAATACAATCAGATGGTTTGATTAAGGAATTCCCAATGGGTGGACTTTTCACAAGAAATAAAGAACCTTTTGCAAAAAAAAGGGTACTCGATGGTATTACCTTTGACTTGCCAAAGGGATTATCTCTGGCCTTACTCGGTCCTAATGGTTCTGGGAAAACCACTCTCTTAAAAACACTTTCAACGATTTATTCACCTGATGGTGGCGATGCACAAATTTGTGGCTATGATCTTGTTTCAGAAATGAAAGAAGTAAGAAAGCATATTAGTTTTGTATCTCCAGCTATGGATTTTCAAAAGAAACTAACTTTAAAACAAACTTTGGATTTCTTTGTAAAAGTAACAAATGGTGATATGGCACTTGCTAAGGATTTCATAGAGGAATTACAACTTGATCACTTATGGAATACAAAACTCGAAACATTTAGTGAAGGGCAAAAAGCAATAACCAGATTGTGTGTTGGACTTCAAAAAAATCCTGCAATTCTTTTTGCTGATGAACCAACAAGTGGCATTGATTTTAGGAGAAAACAGGTTGTTCTTGATTTTCTTGAGAAGCAAGGCAAAGAACGAACATTGGTTTTAGTTGATCACTCACCTGATGTTGTGGATCAGCTGTGTGACAAAATCCTACTGATTTCTTTAGGTGGCACTGTCCAAGGAATGGTTGATGTAACAAAACTACAGAATGAATTCAATTATATGTACGATATCATGGTTATTCCAAAGGATCAAATGTCAGAAAAGGAAGCAGAGAGTATTTGGCCTAGATATGAAATGATCGGTGGGATGTGTAGGTTTTTCGCAGGAACTCGTGCTGAAGCGGTTGATATCCATAATAAGATAATAGATTGGGGAAAATTCATTGATTTCAAAACTTCAGGAATCTCTATTGAAGACATTACTTTGATGTGGTTAGCGAAACATGAAAAAGAACAGGAAGAAAAATTGGTAGAAGAAAGGAAGAAGGTAAAACAAGCGGAACAAGCAAAACTAGCAAAACAAGCAAAACGAAGAAATAAGAGGAAATGATTTAAACACCATTTCCAAATAAGTCTATAAAATAGGCGATAATGTCTGCACCAAAGTATTGAATTCAAGTTGTGAGATTATCAATGGCAAAGAAGAAAAAATATCAAAAAACCCCTTTTGAAGAAAGTGCAAAAGAACAAATGATTACAGTGTCAGATGGAAGTGAAATAAGAGTTCTCTCCTTTACTGATGTTAAAACCCCTCGAGAGGATATTGCTGTTTTCTTCATCCCTGGGATGTTCAGTATTTTCCCTCGTTGGGAACCAGTTGTTCAAGCACTAAACGAAAATTATCCAATCTACTATGTGGAATCAAGAGAGAAGATCACTAGTAAATTAGTGAAGAAAGCTAAATTTGATATTCCTCGTCATGCCATGGATTTAGCTGATGTAGAGAAAGCATTAGGCTTAGATGAGAAAAAATACATCACAATTTCGAGTTCATTGGCAGGTGCAGCCGTTCTTGAAAATCATGCACAAAAAACAATGACTCCACTTGGTTCTATCTTAATTAGTCCAGGAGTGGAATTTCATTTCCCAAGATGGGTACTCATCGTTTTACGTATTATCCCTCCATTTGTTATTCAAATGCTTAAACCTTTTATTAGATGGCTTCTCGGAGATGTCCGAGTTGATAAGAAAAATGAACCTGAGCAATCAGCCCAATATAAACGATCTATAACAGAAGCTGATCCTAGAAAAATGAGGAAAAATGTTCTAAGTATCGCTCATTACAATGGCTGGGACATTTTACCAAAGATAAAAGACAGGTTAATATTAATTGGTGCAACTTTAGACACAGTCCATGAAAGTGATTTCGTCCATAATGTAGCAAATGCACTTACCAATTGTTCTTTTATTGATTTAGGCACAAACAAAGCTGCACACGACACACCATTAGTAGAATTAACAGGAAAATTCATGCAAGAATTGAGCGGAAAAATACCAAAGCTTCCAAGTGAAATTACTCCGGAGTAGTTGACTCATCAGAGTTGGCGAATAAGGTCAAAGCTGATTGCCCCGCAGCTCTTTGTCGTTTCACATTTCTCTTAATACCTTTCTTTTTCTTCCTCCATTCTAAGTCTCCACTTTGAATAGGTTTAATGATTTCTATGATATCAGAATTTTCATCAGCTTCAAGTAATTCATCATCCTCGATTTGAATAACTTCCTCCTTTTCTACCACTACCTCATCATTTACACTAGCAAATAAATCATCGAGTCGGCCAGGAAGAGCTCCTTGAACTTCCTTTAGAGTTACTTTTACCCCGAGGTCCTCACAGCACCGAAGCATTTCTGTCACGTAGTGTTCTCGATCGATATCATCAACATATTTCGGATGCCTTGCTCGATCATACACTGCTCCTTTCCCAGCAATAATTACCCATGGAAATTTATCGTAATCCATCCATTCTTTGTCCACTTGCAAGTTCTCTTGAGGAGCATAATTCACAAAGGCTTGCACAGCGGGTGCTTTCGCTTTGTAATCCTTCGGCGGACGACGAATTGGAGAGAGAATGACAATCTTAGGGAGCAATTCCTCAGTAGACATTTGCAGAACTTTAGTGCCAAGAGCCATTAGAAAACGCCTGGCAGTTTGGAATTCGGTTTCGTTTTCTCTCGAGTTCTTGGGGTGCCGTAGCAGAATATCCAAGACTTTTCTTTGAGCTGTTCTGGCAAGAGGGGACCAATCAGAACGAACGGCCTCGAATCCCTTAACTTTGAAATCATCTGTGAGCAAACTAATGTAGCTGTAGGCTTTCTTCCTGTCGGGTTTGAATATAACTCGATAAGCAATATCCTCAAATTTTAACTCAAGAGGATTTGGAAGCTTGTCGTTAATCTCTTTTAGAATCGCATTAACGCGCCGCATTAATTTGCTAATGAGTTTCTCTCTTTTCTCAAGGCTAGTTTCGGCATAAATTTCTGTGAAGATACTCTCATCTAAGATTTTGATGAAAGTAGAATCCGTATCCCCATAAATTAATTCGCAAGGAGTGACCGTTCTCGAGACCTCTTCAAGGCCTTCTTCAATACCCAGAAGGTAGGTCCTCGCACTGTCTGCGATAGCAGATGCTAGTGTTTGAGTATAGAAGCGACTCCGAATGTAGAAATGAGCTCCGTACATTGAATTGGCCACTATTTTCATTGAGTTTTGCTCTCTTTCTAGCACAATTATTGTTCCTTGTATTTTGCTTCGTTCTTCTTGGTCAGTTGTCTCTTCTAGCAGTTTCGAGAGTTGTTTTATTTCGTTTTTCTTGTTGATTCTCTTACTAATCAGTGTCTCTTCCATGATCGAAAGGCAGGACCGCGATTGTTTGTCGAAAAGCTTCTTTGGATCACCGTAATCACTTGCTTCGATCCATTGTCTTAATGTTTCTCCTCCAACATTGTGAGCAATCATCACACTTGGATACATTGAACGGAAATCTGCAATGAGAACTCCCGTGTGAAGAGAGCCCTTTGGATAAAGCACTGTCCCTCCTTCGTGAGGATGGGTTTCCCGCAAAATCCTATTCTTCTCTACTTGTTTTGCATCAGGTCGTTTCGGGATGAGAATTCCTTTTCGACGCATGTACCGCATCAACTCAAATTCTCCATTGAGTCTTTCAGTGCAACTATTGGCTTCCGCTGTTGGAAAACCAGTTACTCGAAGGGTTTCTATCCACCCGGTCATCCCAAGATTCCAATACAAATCATAAATCAGTTTACAATCATAAAAACAACGTTTTGCTAAAAGACTTAAGCTTTCTTTTTTTCCTTCGACAACCCACTCTTTCCAGAGAGTCCAAAAGACTCTATCAGCATTAGCTTCCCCTAATCCCACAGAATACTCAGCAAAATTAGCGCTGTTTTCCCCTCTCTTCACCCCGAATTTCCCTCTACCAAGGACTTCTCCAGAAACATCATATATTCCCTTCTTACCTGAAGGAGGATGGATGCCCCAGGTTCTTAGTGCTAAATCAAAAACCATCCTTCCCTTCATCCTATACGAGAGTAATTGTCCGGAATAATAACTCGGTTCATCTCTGAACATAGATAACAAGTGAGTTGGAATGCCTAGAACACTCATTCGATGGATGAGATAAGGCAGATCAAAAGAATCTCCTTGGAAGGTGCAGAGGATATCTGGTTGTATCTTTTGGAAATACTTGATGAAGTCCATTAACACTCTTTTTTCTTCTTCTTCCGAATTTTCTTGTAAAATAAATAATTTGCCATTTTTAGGTTTAGTGTCTTCTCCCCACATCGTACTGATGACCAAGATTGGGTGATTATTTTTTCGCAACAATTCTTGAACTGTCTCATCCTCTCGAGCGACTTTCACATTAATAGCCATGGTTTTCAAGGGATAAAATAACACGGAGGTGGTGATTTCTGAATCCGGGATGGTCTGAATATCCCTGAAACTAGCCTCAAGATGTAGCT
>DAOVHJ010000075.1 GCA_030671945.1 Candidatus Heimdallarchaeota archaeon | reverse complement strand
GGTTATGAAATTTTCAAGTTGAGTTATTGTTCCTGAAAACACAAAGGATGGTGATATTTGCAAACCAATTTCATTGAAACAAATAGAATCAACCCATTGAGACTGGTAATTTTGAGTGGGGACAACAATCAAAATTGATTCATCTGTTCTCAAGGTTCTTAAGAAATCTTGAATACACATCATACCCATTAGAGTTTTTCCAGAACCAGTTGGTGAATCTATTATACTCGCATTATAATTATCTCCCTTAAACATGTAGTAAGCTTCTAATTGATAAGGACGCGGAATAGGTGAATTAATAATATCTTGATGTACAATCTGATAGAATTCTTCTCTCTTTTCATCAAACTCTTCTTTTACATCTTCAACTGTTTCAACGTCAGCAGCTTCTGCTAAAAGTTCTTGTTTTCTTCTGTCGAGTAATGATCTCTCATCAACCTCAGTTTGTTGTATACCATCAAGCCGACCAAGTCTTTCACTGAGAATCCCAATTGAGATAGTTGTCATATCAGGTTCAAATTGCAACTCTTCGAGAAGAATTTTTTCTAATTCTTCGAGTCGCCCCTGAACATCTTCAATACGATAGAACCCTTTTTCCTGTAATCCTTTGTAAATTTCTGGTGGAAAAAGAGCAGAAAGTTCCTCTCTTCCAATATCCTCTCTACGATACATCTTTACGTCCGGAGTAAATGAATCTTCGTAAATCTTTTCAGGAATGAGTTCTCTCATTTCAGGAGAAATATTCGGTAGTGGGGGCGGAGCATATTCAATAATACGTTCAACCCTTTTGATGAATTCATCATCAACGAGAGATTGAATATAGAATTGAATTGATTCTTCAGTTAAAAGTTCAAGAACTGATTTTCTTTCCCCTTTCTTTACTTCGGAAAGGATTTCTTTTATACTTAAAGGAAATCTATTTTTTTCTAAAATTTCAACAAGAACGTCTTTGACATATTCTTTTCGCATTTCGACATCTAAAGTCTGGGGTTTTGGAATGACTTTTTGATTTAAACGATGCATTTCAATTAAAACATCATATATCATACGAATGTTAAGTAGCATAACTCTTGCTCTTAGCATATCACTTCTCGCAATAGAGTCTCTATAAGCTTCAACTGAACGCATATACATTTTATTTGTGTGCCAAAAATGCCTAAGCTGTTGTTCTTCATCTTTGTCAGATCTAGCTTTCTTGAACTTCTCTCGTACTGTATCACAATAACCAGTTGCATTCCAGAAATCATCGGCACCCAAAGCCTGGAAAATGTCTTCTTCTGAAGATAAATGATCAAGAATCTCTCCAATAGACAAGGCATCTTCTTTTGTTTTCTTAAGATCTCTTACTTGTTGTTCAAGTTCTTGTTGTTCCCCGAAAAGTTCCCCTTCTTCAACTTCGAAGACATCAGGACTGTATTCTGTAATATCTATTACATCTTCTTTTACAACTTCAACAGGTGCTTCTTCTATGACGACTTCTTGTTTCTTTCTTCCGAAAATCTTTCTTAACCAAGCGAAGAATCTCTTGAACAACACTTACGCACCCCTTCTTTTAACTAAATAAATAAGAGCTCAGCTTCTTGTCGAACGTTTTCTATTTATATACTTTTTAGACCTCTTTAAATATAAATATAGTATTTTCTAAGCAAAAATCATGTCAAAACACCTACAAATAACTACCTATTATTACAAAAAAACATGATTTTCCATACAAGTTACTAAGTGTCTTAACTGCTGGAAAACTCCTTCTTAAGAATCTGTTTCACGATATCTTCCATTGATTTCATCAAAGGACTAAATGAATCCGGTCTAAATTCCCTTTTAAAATAACCTTCAGAACTAAGAATAATGTCTTTTGGGGTATTCTTTAGAAGGTCTTTCAAATCAGCTCTGGCTTGTTGGCAAGAACCACTAAATACATTTCCTTCTAAATTGGGGAAAAGATCTGAAACATCTGCTGCATCAAATAATTGTTTGACATGTCTATGTGAGATTTTTGTGCCCCAAGGAAGATCTTGTTTATTTACAAAAACAGTATACGGAATTTTTTGCTCTTTAATGTCCTCACCTTTTAGCTCTTTGAGCTCTTGTAAAGACCAAATGTTTTCATCCCAATTATCTAAATCAGCATCGACAACTAACACTAAACCATGAATTCCTTGGAGAACAACTTTCCTTGTTTCTTTTAGTCTTCTTTGTCCTGCTGTTGTAAAAACATGAATTTTAAATAGAAATTCATCAGATTCAGGTTTTGCACCAAAACCAAAAACAGCTTGGTCAAAGAAAACAGTTTTCCCAGTTTCCTGATCTTTAACAGTTACAAAATCGAAAACACTTTTCGGATCCTCTAAAGACTTCATTACTTTTATGGCAGTTACAGTGAATGTTTTCCCAGCCATACTAGGCCCCCAGTAACAAATTTTGAGAGACCTTGTGGTTCGATATTTGTGGATTAGCACTGTTAGTTCATTCCTTTAACATGATTTACTATGGATAATTTGCTTTAATCATTTACTCAAACGGGATTATAGTTTCCCCACATTCTGAGCAAATATCAGCCCAAACTACTTTTTTTACGCAATTGGAACATATTCTAAGCGGTCCTTCGGTTTTATCATTTGGAGTAAAGAGAGGTTCTGGATCAGGATGAACCATTAATGGTTGTGGATCAGCAATATCTTCGATTTTTACATCCTCAGTTTCAACAGTATCTTGAATTCTAGTTATGTAAGGATTAACTAATTCTAATCGCTTATTTGCTGCTTCTAAGAGCTCGGTATTGTCCTCTGAAAGTTTCGCAGCATTTTCAAAGTAACCTTTCGCTTTCAATAGATATGAGTAAGCTTGTTGGGATTCATTAAGATTAGAGTGTCCAACTGCAATATAGAAACAAGCCATTCCTAATTCAGTGGATGCATAAATCTTCACCCTATTGTCAGATTCACTTGGTAAATCATAACTCATCATAGAAAACCGAAATGAAGCTGCTCCTGCAAAAAGTTTGGATGCACGATTGAAATCACCTTGTTTTCGAGCAATAAAAGCTTCAGATTTCGTGACTTCAGCTTCCACCTCCAATTTTCTTAGGAGGAGTAAATTGTAAAACGGAAACGAATAGTGGTCTTCTTGTGGAGCTAAACTATCCATAAACGAAATTGCTCCTTTCAGTGCTGACAGAGATGAGATATGATAGTAACGATATTGTTGACTTGTTTGAACGTGTGCAAGTGCTCGGGTTTGATAAATTGCTGAAATTAAATATAACAATATGGCAATCTCATATTCTTTTTCTACAAAGCTCCCAAGATAACCATCTGTAAGTAAAACCCATCTATTGGCAATTCCAAGATCTTCTATTTTTGCTTTGTTTAAGGATTTTGTCAGATTCCTCGCTAAAGAAAGTAGAGCTTGAATTTGATTTTGAGGATTTTTTGATGGAAAAATTTTGTCAACTTCTGACAGAAGTATATCTTTCAATTGAGTAATAATATCTGTATTTTTCTTACTTAATCCATCTGTATCTACTTCCTCCAATAATTTTAGGAAACCTATTAGGAAGTTCTTCTCTTCTTCAAGAAACTGAGTAAGATCTTTTTCTTCGAGAGGTATTTTGTAAAGAATATTCATAATTAATCCTCATTCCAATTATTCAACTATAACAATGGCACCAATAGCATCATCTAAGGATGGTCTGTCAGGTTTAAGTTCTTCCAATTTCTTATCATCTTTAACCTCGACTTTTTTCAGCTGAGGAGGCCCACCTCGATCCACCCTTTCACGTGGAGGAGGTCTTGGTCGTTCTGTATCAGAAGCTGCTCGAACCTGTCTTGTTGTTGGTTGCTCTGCTTTAAGATCTGACATGACTTTTGTCATAACTTCAGCGAATTGTCCAAAAACTGTTTGAAGGGTATCTTCTGTTCCTTTTTGCGTTTCATCTTGTCCAGAGGTACTTAAACCATAAACACCACGCTCAATTCTCATTTTCAATCTGATCGAGTCACGAACCCATTCAGCTCTTCCACCGCCGGGGACTGTTTCTTCAATGTATTCAATAATATCAGCATGCTTTGCAGGACTAAGTGTAATTACAATATTCATAGGATCCTTCGATGAAGCTGAAGGGCTATCACCCTTAGTAGAAATTCCTCTCTTTAAAGCTGAAATTAAGCTTCTACGTTTTCCCCTAACAGGTTCCTCTTGGGACTCTTTAACCAATTTTGGAGCTGGTTTTTTCTTTTTCTTCTTAGCACTAGACTTAGGCTTAGTTTTGGTCTTAGCTTTAGTACTCTTACTTTCACTTTTCTTTGCTGGTGGTTTCTTAGAGCTCATTGTATCCATCATCTCCTAAGCCTGATATGAATCTTCGGGCAAATAATTCAAAACCCATTGCGTTGGACATCACCGGATTTTCAGGTAATATCAACATTTCAGGATGTTCTGCTAATCCTGCTTGTTCAAAACCAAGTTTTAATCTATCTCCAAAAATATGCATTCCTCCACCACAGAGAATAACCTTCTCAATAATAGCATCCGGTGGTAAGGTTCCAATTAATCTATTAACTTCATCAAGAATCACGTCAGCAATGATTTCAATATGGTATTCTTTCATACCAAGAATATCCCATCGTTCACCACCAATAGCTAAAACATCCTTTCCTTGTGAAAGGGAAGTCATAAGATCAAAAGGTCTAATTATTTTTCCAGTTTGATTTTGTAATTCCTGAGCAATTCTGTTGGTTAATGTGTCAGCTGCTTCTTCCAAACTTCCAGAAGCTTGACGCATTACTCTACCCTCATAAAGTGTTAAAATATCAGTAGATCCATGACCAACATCAATTACAATGGCATCTACAGCTCTCGATTCTCCTTGGGTTTTCAAAGTATAATAATAAGTACCGAAGGGTTCGGGCATAACAATGCAATGCTTAATTGAAAGTAAACGTCTTATTTTTTCTCCCGTTGCTTCGTTTTCAACATTGATATCTAATTCGCCCTTCAATCCCTTTGCAAGTTTTACCATTTCTTTTTTTGAAGAAGCTACTGGAACTCCGGTAGCTATTATGATTTCATCATAGTTCTTATCGGTAATTAAAGCTAAAGCAGCTTTTATCGCTAGCACTGCGTCTTCAATGCTTTTCACTTTTCCTTCACTTGCGATTTCACGTTTTATTTCACTTTGTAATCGTGCTAATTCTCCAACATAAAGGCTTCTTGTTCCATCATTAATAACGAGGTTTTTTTCCAAAGAAGAATCTCCACTAAATCCTCTCCAACCTTCAAGTGGGGCTCCTACAATTGAAGGAATTTTCTTGAGATGCGTAGCACATGAAATCTTAATGGTTGATGTACCTAAATCAATGCCTATTGCTCTGTATGTTGGACGTAAAGACATTCCTTGATCAAATCTCCCAATGATTACCTATTTTGGGTAGGTGTTAAATTAACATAACTCAACTTAAAACCTTATGATTTAAATCAAAGATTGAGATAAAAAGCATTCCCATTTTAACATCTTTAGAAAAAAGATATGAAAATTTTTAATCTATAAAACAATAGGGTTGTCAAAGATTAATAACGATTCAACACCTTATTCATCAATTAATGGTAGGAAAGAAGAAATGTTTAAACAATTATCTGCAAAAGATTTAAAGGAAATTTATGCTGAACGACCTTGGATAAATAAAAATGCCATATCAAACCTATTCTTATCTGCATTTGCTGAATCGGTAATCCCTGCAATGGATAAAGCAATGGCTAGATTTTACAAAATCATCCAAAGTACTGAGTTTATTGCTAAAATCGAAGAGAACATCATTGATGAATCTTTTACGAGAGTAATTGAAATGGTAAAGGATGACTTAAGAGAAGAATTAGTTAAAATTTTCATATTTGATGATGAACAATAAACAAATGCAAGTGAACAAATAGGGAATACAAATCGGCATTCAACGGTTATTTGGTTTAGCATTCAATAACCATTGAATCCATTCATCCATTATGATTTCTTTTCCTTTGAGAGCTACTTTGAACGTTATAATATCTGGCTTGATTTCTTTTGCATGACCAAAGAGAGTCTCAACAGTAAAATCTGGAAAATGCTCTAAAAGATCTGCTTTTGTTATTACAACAACATCTGCTTCTTTATAGATAACTGGATATTTTTTCGGTTTATGCGGTCCTTCGGGAACACTTGCTAAAATAATTCTATAATCTTCGCCTAAATCATGTGATGAAGGGCACACTAGATTTCCCACATTTTCAATAAACAATAAATCGATATTGCTAAGATCCATTTTGGCTAATGCTTCACGAATAAGTCTTGCATCAAGGTGACACATTGCCCCAGTATTAATTTGGAAAACGTCAACTCCTAAATCACGAATTCTTTCAGCATCAATGGTTGTCGCTAAATCCCCTTCGATAACTGCGATTTTTTTCTTATCTTTTAATTTTAAAATAGTATTCTCAATGAAGGTTGTTTTTCCACAACCAGGTGATCCCATAATATTGAAACAAATAATATCATTTTTTCTGAAATTTTCTCGAATTTCATTTACGAATATTTCATTAGCTTTTGCCACTCGTTCTAATACCGGAATTTGTTTTATTTTATTCAATTTGGATCCTCGCTTGCATTCAACAAATAAACTGTTATTTAATCTACTGTTATTTCTAAGATGGAATTCTTCTAAATAACTTCTGCCTTATATGTTAAAAGAAGTAATCCTCACAACTTTAGAAAAGTAAATTTCTTCGCGATGTCAGCTTTTCTATCAAAGAAATTTAAACTGCATTTTAAAAGTAAAAAGACCCTAAACCACTTGTAATAATGAATAGCTAAAAGAGGACTCAAACCAATAAATTTAGAAATCATAGTTCCTAAACACATTCAACTAGAAGAATGGTTGTTTCCGATTGTTCGGAGTATGTTACTATGGAACCTACTGTTGAAACTAAATTTGATTCTCAAGAAGAGAAATCATATACACTAAAAATAGTATTAGTAGGTAATTCAAAGGTAGGAAAAACAACCTTACTAGGGGCTTTAACAGGAACTGGTATAGCAGGCAGAGGTTATTCAGCATCACTTGAAATCCCAATCAAAAAAGAAAACTCTCAAAGAGAGAAAATTATTGGGAGAATTTTTGATTTACGATCACAAAGATATTTTCCATATCTTCATTCTCTCTTTTATTATGGAGCAAAAGGGGGGATCATTGTTTTTGATGTTACAAACAGAGATTCTTTTCAAGCTGTTTCTAAGTGGCGGGATATTATATGGGGTCATGCGGGAAATATTCCTATTCTAATATGTGGTAACAAATCAGATTTGAGACAAGATAATCAAAATCAAGTAGATATAGAGGAAGCGGTAAGTTTTACAGAAAAACTATCTGAGAAACAAGAGTTTAAGATGCCCTACATAGAAATATCTGCGTTAAAGAGTATTGTAGCTTATAATGCTAATGGCTCAGCTGATGATAATATTGAAGACATTTACCCAACAATTGATGCTTTTAGGCAACCTTTTGTTAATTGGTTAATTGAAATTCTTAAAAAACATGAAGTCCCAGATAATTTATAGGAAAGGTAGAAGCAATATCAAGGTTGGTTAATATGATACAATCAGTCATTGTTACCAAAGAAGCCTATGATGAGATGTTCAAGTACGTAATTGAATATGCGAATCCAAGCAGACCTTATAGACAATGGCGAGAAGTAATTGGTTGGCTGATTGGTACTATTGAGGGAGAAACTGCTACTGTTTTGAAAGCAATTCCCATAACTAGTGGTAGTTCAATATTTGTGGAAATGTCTGATTATACTATAATACCAAAAATAGCTGAAGAAGCATCCAAAATAGATGCTGTTATTGTAGGGTGGTTCCACAGTCATCCCTCATTTGGCTTCTTCTTGTCTAGTGTAGATATACGAACACAGAGAAATCAACAAAGCTTATTTGAAAATGCCATTGCTCTGGTTTGCGACCCAACGAAAATCAGTACAATAGAACCCGGAGTTCATGGCTATCAAGTTTTCATGGATTATTCAAGAGGTCGGGAATATCGTGAATTAGATATTTCAACAGAGCTAGATTCAACATATCCTGCAGTCCTCAAAGAATTATTACTAGATGCAGGCATTGAAAGATCGTATTCAGATGTAATTGCTTATGAAGATTTAGCAGCACTTTATGCTTTAGAAGGGATTAGTCCCCCTCACCTTGCAATGGCTGATGTAGGAGATTTACTTGCATCTGAGAGAAATGCCTTGCCCAATATTGTAGCAGAATATGTTATTTCCTCACCATTACAATATAAGAAAGAGAATTACGTTCAAGTAAAAATTTCTAATATCGGTGATGGAATTGCTTTTCTCGTTGATCTTGCTTTACCCCCGACTTATGAATTCGATATACTCTCTATGTATCCACGAAGGATTGTCGATCAACTAAATTATGAATCAGCTATCCTTGAAACTTTTAAAATAAAGCCAAAGAAAGAGGGGTACATTATACTTCCAAGCATACATATCTCATATAGAACTCTAGATCAAAGAAAATATCAAGTTATTATTTCAGCTAAGCGAGTTGCAGTTTTTTAAATTTAAAATTCAAGTTATAATTTACTGCTTGGCTCTTCTTTCTTTAATCCAGCCTACAAGACCTACTACAACGAATGAGAGAATTCCTAATGATAATAGCACTAGCACAGCCCAAATATAATTTGGGGCATCAAGACGATGAACTTTGATGTTGATTGTAGCGTTCTCACCGACTTGCCTTGTAAAGGGACCTTCTTCGTGACCTTCTTCATAAAAACTAACCATTAACATTACAGTATAGTTATCTTGAACCCTTAACTCTTCCATAATTGTTGCTTGAAAAGAGACAGTTCGAGCTAGTTGCGGGGGAAGTTCATCTCGAGTAACGTCGTGTTGAAAGAGATACTCATAAAAATGCGTTACATTGTCTATGCTATCCGACGCATAGAAATTAGCTCTGAGTTCTGATAAGTAGTAGTTTGTTGTGGAATTATTATGTAATGTCACTCCAAAAATAACTGTATCACCACGGTAAACGTCTCCTACTGGGAGAAGCCTGTCATAAATTAGGATATCTCCTAAATTTGCTGACACTTTAGCATTTTCTGGTTGAATTACAAAAGCTGTTGTTAGTATAACAGCAAGCATAGCAATCGGTAGTAGTATCTTTCTTTTCATTGGAGGTAACACCAATCTTTCTTGTTAGAGGCAATATTTCTTTTTTAGTTAATTGCCTTTTAAAACATTTCTTCATAATGAAATTTTGTGAATCGGT
>DAOVHJ010000278.1 GCA_030671945.1 Candidatus Heimdallarchaeota archaeon | reverse complement strand
TGAATCACAACATCAATTCCATCGACAGCATCAATAACTTGTAAAGGATTCCTCAAATCTCCCCAAACAATTTCTAACTTGTTTCTATACTTCTTGAATTTTCTTGCAGTACGTTTATTCCTTCTAGTTGGAATATCAAAACATCTTACAATGTGTTCTCTTTTAACTAATTCAGATAATGTGCTTGTTCCAACATTACCAAACGCGCCTGTGAGTAGTATTTTCATTTTTCTTTTTCTCCAATGCTTTATTGATTCATTTTGAATCTCAGCACTATCTCACGATGTTTCCTGTTTCTTCCGCAATGATCGGTGCATGCAAACCAGGTCAGGCCATTTCTGACAGATGTTTTACGCTACCAGTATTGCTTGCCATTATAGAAAAAATCGGTACTAAATCCGATATTATTATTTTTTAGCGGAATTCAATCGTTGGTAATGAGTAATTTATAGAGGTTACTTGCGGAGGGTAAGTCCTGCCAAGTAAGACCTCTAACTATTTATTCTCTTTGAGATATTTAAAGCTTTACAAACATGTAATAATTCTGTCGACAACGATTAGAAAGGTAATTCCTTATCAAAAGAACAGATTTATTGCTAAGAAAACTGCAGTTAACTGGGTATTGTTATGAAAATAACTGAAGTAGGCAAAAGAGGAGTTGTTTTTACATTTGATGACCTCTCGACAGAAGATATGGAAGCACCAACAAATGTCTTTGTGATTATTGGTGAAAAGTATATTTTCATCTGTGATACTTTTCTCGGACCAGAATCAATGGTAGGAGTCAAGGAGTATCTAAAGAAATATTCTGATAAAACTATCATTATTTTTAACTCCCACTACGATTGGGATCATCATTGGGGCAACTGTGCTTTTCCGGATGTAAGAATTTACTCTCATCATTTGACTCGAGATAAGATACTAGAGGAAGGAGAAAAGGGTCTTGAGACTTACAAGAAGTTTCAGAGAGGAGAGATTACAATTACTCCACCAAATACAGTATTCTATAATGCTATGGCTTTCATTGATGAAAAGGTGGACATTTTTCATTCTCCAGGACATACCGAGGATTCTAGTTCTTGCTTCGATTTAGAAAGCAATGTTTTGTTCGTAGGAGATAATGTTGAAGACCCTATTCCATACATTCGCTCTGATCTTGAGGGTGTTGCTGAATATGTTGAAACATTGGAATTATATTACATGCTAGAATTTGATAAACTCATACCGGGTCATGGTCCAATAGCAGATAAGAAGCTGTTAAAGCAGAATCTCGATTATCTCAAGCATTTTCCGGAATTAGAGAAACCAATTGATGTGAAGAAATTAGGCAAACCATACTATCACATTCATTTGCATAATTTATCGACTTTAGCAGAAGAATTGAGCAAGAAAGAACAGTATGAAGATGCTATAGAATATTACCAACAAGTTGTCGAACTTGGCAAGAAGTTTGAATTAATAAATGCTGATAACATTAAAAGTGTCAAAGGAAAAATTGAAGAAATAAAGAAGGCTATGTCTTAGTCTTCTTTAGTAAATCTGCTATCGGATTTTGTTTTTTTATATTCTCTTTTTTCATACCAACCACTTTTGGCATTTCGAAAACAATCAAATTCCTGGAAATATGGTTTTATATCGAGCAAGGGAGTTTCATCTAGCATATCAACTCCTTTCACTTCTAATTTTACTTCATTCTTAAATGAAACAATATCTAGTAATTCTACAACTGATATACCAATAGGATTCGGTCTATTTGGTGCGCGAACAGCGAATAAGCCCATTATCTCTTCGCTTAGAAATGGTTTTACGAGTAATTCGAAATCTTTGCTTTTGTGGAAATGATAAATTAGAATTATATGAGAGAAATCCACAATTCCTTTGAGACCATTCATATATTTAAGCGGTATTACTACGGATCCTTCAGCTTCAGAGAATTTAGATTGAATAGGCATTCCTTCAACCGTCTTGAAAGGTGTCCTAATAACGCCAATTGGTTTGTAAACAATATCTTTCATTTTTATCCCTACAAATTCTACTATAACTACATTGAATACCCAGTATTTGGATATTTTTAATATTCATGTATGAAATATATAATAATTATCAAGAAGAACTTATCGGGGAATGCAATTGAAGAGAGAAATGCTAGTAATTTCATTGGCAAGCATCTTAATTTTATCTTTGACAATAACTCTTCAAAGCCTTGTTATTTTTGAGCTCGGGAAAAAAAGTGGATTAGTGTTTGCTGATGAAGATGTTATCATAACAGTAAATGAAACCAACGCGAGTTTCTATGCAAGATATGCTGTGAAAAATTATGATGAGGTAACAAATTATTGGATTGCTTTACCTTTTGCATTAAAACCATGGGATGTAAATCTAACAATTAATAATATCCCTTCTGATTTCTACTGGACGATTACTTATGTGGATTCTGAACCTTTACCATTCGAAGCTATTAGGTTTAAAGTACAAATTGAGAAGAATCAGAAATTGGATATAGAAGTTAATTATTTCAGGAATTTTGAGATTGTTGAAGAAAATAGTACAGAATATGGCTTGTTCAAGTATATTGTGGGATCAACAAGGAGCTGGAGTCAACCTTTAGAATTTGCTCATTTTGAATTCTGGCAAGAGAAAGCTTCTATCAAAACTCTACTTGAAACTAGGGATTTTTATAATTGGATGCCCGAAGAGACTTTTCTTTACTTCTATTTTACTGTTTAAGAGGACAAGAATTATTTATATGGAATCGAACATCATTCTGTTATGAACCAGCGAAGGTTTCCTTATGGTAAAGCCACTTTGATTAGTATTGGCTATATGACAAACAACCTTACGTGGTCAGTTTACAATGCATTTGTACCGCTATTTCTTACCTCTAATTTTGTTGAATTATTAGGAGAAGATGCTGCAGTCATAAATACCTTAGTTGGAGTTGTCATGATCTTGGACAATATAGCAGCTGTACTCATTCAACCATATATAGGTGAAAAATCAGACAGAACATGGGTAAAGAAACTAGGTCGAAGAATGCCTTATGTAATTATAGGAATACCCTTGGCAGCATTTTTCTTTGGTTTCATTGGTTCTTTCTGGTCAACACTCTGGGTTCTATTAGTCGCTGTTACTGGATTCAATATAAGTATGGCATTTTACAAATCACCTGTGATGAGCTTAATGCCGGATACTTTGCCTCGAGAATATCGAAGCCAAGGATCAGGAGTTCTTAATGTAATTGGAAGTATTGGTAGTATCTCAGGATTATTGATAGTATCCACTCTTGTAACAAAAAATAGAACTACTCTTGCATTTTGGTTACTATCCATCTTCATGATTATTTGCTTAGCAATTCTTTATTTCAATATCAAGGAGAAAAAGGACATTAAAATTGAGGAGCGGGAAGAAAGAATCGGTATTTTCTCATCTTTTAAAACGTTATTTAAGGAGAACAATAAAGCACTTATTATTCTGCTTTTCTCAATGTTCTTCCATACGGCTGGATACAACGTAGTTGAGACGTTTATTTCACCTTTTATTGTTTATATTAAGAACCCACAACATTATACTGATGCTGAAACAATCGTTAATATTGTATCAGAGGGTGCTACGGGTGGTTATATTCTCGCTGGTTTTGTTGGCTTCTCAGTTTTAATGGCATTACCCGCAGGATTAGTTGGAAGAAGGATTGGTGCTTTGAATGCTTGTTTGTTGGGGCTTGGAGGGTTTATATTAGCAATTATTCCTATAACGATTATTAGTTTGACAAATTTGGAAGCTTTGGCTGACATTCTTACATTTAGTACCTATCCAGAACCGCATTTTGGACCTTTAACATTCGTATATATGGGATTAGTCGTTCTGATTGCTTTTAGCTGGTTAACGCTTTCAATCAATTCAATCGTTGTTGTTTGGAATTTAGCGCCTAGAAATAGAACTGCTACTTATACAAGTT
>DAOVHJ010000138.1 GCA_030671945.1 Candidatus Heimdallarchaeota archaeon | reverse complement strand
AGATTAGGAGGAGAAAAAGTGAAACTCAAAAATATCCATCATGTTGGTATAGCTGTTCCTTCTATAGAAGAAGCTCTAAAATTCCACGTAGAAGCTTTAGGGATGAAGCAAGTAACTGATATTGTTTATGATGAATTACAGAAAGTAAAAGTCGTGTTATTGAGTCCGGAGGAAACAAATCACGAGAATTACAGCTATGTTGAGTTAGTAGAATCTGTTGGATCTTCACCTGTTGATCAAATACTGAAGCAAAGAAATCGTCTTTATCATTATTGTATAGAAGTATCGAACTTGAAAGAAACTCTAGAAAAAGTACGAAAAGAACATGCAATTATTGTTTTACAGCCAACACCTGCGAAGCTTTTCAATGACAGAAGAATTGCTTTTGTCTGGACCCCCGCACAATACTTGTTGGAGTTTTTAGAAAAGGAGTAAGTAAACGCCTTTGTTTAACTTACTTTCATTCAATCAACTTTATACAATTAGAAATAATATCTAGCAAAAAACAGTTAGTTATAATTTTAAGCTACTTTGCTTAAACTTTCAAGTTATTTCTTTGCCAATGTCTTCGTTTGGGATGTTGTCTAACTTTTCCGCTAGTTTTCATTACAACCCAAGTTGGGACACCTCTAGTTCGTCTTGCTGCTTTTGCCATTCGGAGTTTTTTAGGATGCGGTACATTTCTTGCCATGTTATTGTCCTTCTCTTACTTTCTTTTAAATTCAATGGTGCTTTCTCTTTTACCCGATTGAAGCTTCTTCAATATATCAATTAATTGTTCTTCGGTTATCGGACCAGGTAAATTACTCCTTGAGGCTATAGTAATCAACTGATTCTCTATACCTTCCGCGAAGTCCGGACGAGCCATACGAATATTTGCAAGTCGGTCTCTCGCTTTTGGAGTTAGGATCTGTCTTAGGATCATTGCTTTTTGGGCGTCAACTTCAGCTTTTTTAGCAACAGCCTCTGATTGAGCTCCTGCTTGCGATTGAATTTCAGCTTCTCTTTTTTTGCGTAATTCTTCAAGCTCGCGATCTTCAGACATAATAATCACACATAAACTAGGATTTTCTCACACTAATACTTTTTGAGCTCAGGGAATTTCTCTTTAATTAATGTCGCTGAGAATTTATCTAGTAAGGAACGCCCTTTAGCTGAGATAATTCTTCCCGGACGGGATGATGTAATTAATCCTTCTGACTCAAGTTGTTGTAATGCTTTGCGTATAACAGCACCACTAGCTTTGGTTGATTTTTCTGGACGCATACGACCACGTCTTAAGCCACCATAGGCTTTGCGTAAATGTGAGGTGCCAATAGGACCACTAAGATAGACTTTTCGCAACAAAGATGCACAACGAACGAACCACCAATTAGGGTCTTGGGGAGCATGTTGTTTAAAGGATCCTGTCTTAACGTAGCTAGCCCATACAGGGGGGGTAATTTTGTTATACTTTTTAAGTTCGACTGCAATTGCTTGGATTAAATCCTCTGCAGGAACATCGTAAACAGTGGGGCTCATATATATTTCCTCTTAGAATGATTTGCGTTCAGAAAGTTTAAGGTTTAAATCTTTCGTTTATACCGCTTATCACTATACTTTTCTTAGATATGAAACCAAATTTATAATGTATTTAAATGCTTTTTCAATAGTTTCTGTATTTTACTCAGAACTTTTAATTGTTGTATTGAGAGTATAAACAGTAAAAAAACCATAAGATGCTTCGAGTGGAGAAAGAATGAGTTCCCGACGTGAGAAACAAGCAACTAAAAAGATCGCTCAAGAACGTGTCGAGATCCTTTTAACCTTAGCTGATGGAATTTATTCTGAAGACCCTGAGTTAGCACAAAGATACGGAGATTTAGCAAGAAAAATCGTTATGAAAGCTAGAATTCGTATGCCTGAAAAATGGCGAATTAGATTTTGCACAAAGTGTAAGAAATTTCTGTATCCGGGAATAACAACTCATGTTCGAATCAAATCAGGTGCTTCTTCTCGAGTAGTTTATTATTGTGATATTTGTAATGTTGGGAAAAAATCAAAACAATTCAGTAAATCATCGTAAGGTAAAATTTCTTGTTTTAGAATGCATAAAACCAAAACTACTTATTATAAAAACCACGATATTTCCTTAATTAAAAAAAATGCTTTATGTTACGTTTAAAAAGGAAATTAGTGGTGTAAATTATGCGGAGTTCTATTGATTGCCGAAAAATTGTTGTTTTAGGCAGTCCGAATGTGGGAAAGACTAGTATCATTCAAAGATACGTTCACAATCAATTCAAAGAAAGCTACGCAGCAACCTTAGGATTCAATATTTACACCAGATATATGACCATAGCTGATAAACAAGTGGGGTTATCCATCTGGGATGTTGGGGGACAAGAAGCATTCAAGAAATTTGCTTTTAGATACTTGATTGAAGCTGATGCGGCGATTTTTGTTTCCGATGTCACAAAACCTGAAACAATAGATGACATTGTAGTCTGGAATGAAAAATTAAATGAAATTTTGAATCGTAAAATCCCAAAGATTATTCTCTTTAACAAAATCGATATGGATTTCGATCTAAACGTGATCTCTGATAGATTAACAAAATTAAAAACTAGGTCTGAATTTCATGGAATGGTTTTTGCTAGTGCGAAAACAGGTCAAAATGTTATTGATATATTTTCTATGATTGCTAAAATGCTAACTAGTTGGAATGAAACATTTGGCGTGCCAAAGAAACAAATAATCAACTTTAACGGAGCTTTTGAGGATAGAAGCTTACCTATTGTTTTCTTTTCCAATGATAGCTGTACTTGGTGTAAGCCAGTTTTTGAGTGTATTAATAGTCTTTCAGCAGAATTTCCCCTTGACGTTAAACTAGTTGATGTTGATATCAACAAAGATTTAGCTTCTGAGCATGGGATTCAATCATTGCCAACAACAATCATTGGAAATAAAATTGTTGTTGGGGATTCAGATGAGAAAATCTTTCGATCCATTATTACTGATGAATTTTTCCGATTATTTGCAGAGAAGATTTAGTAAGTCTTATTTCTATTTTTATTGTTCACTCATGAGGAAAGTTTTTTGTAATGGTATACTTTTGATTGATTGACAATACTATTTGGTGAACTCAGAAATGAAAATCAATGAGGGAGACTTCGTTCTAATCTCGGCTTCAGCAGAGAAAAAATGGTTGGTTAAAATCGAAAAAGATAAGGAATTTCACACTCATAAAGGGTCAATTCTACTGAAAGATCTTATAGGTTTAGAATTTGGTTCAAGTATTGTAAATAATAAAGGAGCTACTTTTTTCCTTTGGAACCCCATACCAGCTGATTATATTGATTCCATTTCACATTCAACTCAAATTATCTACCAAACTGATATAGCGCAGATAATTTTTAGTGCGGGTGTCTGTAGTGGTAAAAGAGTAATAGAAGCAGGTACCGGTAGTGGTAGTTTAACATCTGCCTTAGCTCGATATGTCAAACCTGATGGACGAATCTATTCTTATGATATAAAAGAGGAACATCAAAAAGTTGCTCGAAAAAACATCGAGAAATTAATGCTCGCGGATTTTGTGGATTTTAAAATTAGGGATGCTGCAAAGGGATTTGATGAAAAGGACGTTGATGCAATAATTTTAGATTTGCCAACTCCTTGGGAAATCATCGATTCAGCTAATAAATCTTTAATGGGGGGAGGAATTTTACTTGTTTTTGTTCCAACTTATACTCAAGTGGATCAAGCTATAGAAAAGATGGTTAAGAGTAATTTCTATCAAATTGAAGCTTTTGAAGTTATTAGAAGAGACTTAACCACAAAAATCGGAGCAATTAGACCTGTTACCAGGATGGTTGGATTTACGGCATTCTTTGTTGTTGGAAGAAAGGGGATTCCCTCGAAGAAATGAGTTTCAAATCTGTTCGTAAAATAAAGAAATTTCTCTACATTCATCTTCAAAATAAACGAAAAGATTAAAGTAATTCCCTTTTCAAGTTGCAATTGGTTGTAGACAGATGAAGCTACCTGACAAAGAAAAAGAATTTCTGCAATGGTATACCGCTGTAATAGAGTACGCAAACATTGTTGATAAGAGATCTCCTGTGAAGGGATCGAATGTTATTATGCCTTATGGGTATTCGATCTGGGAATCCATTGTAGCAAAATTAGATGGAGAACTAAAAGCCACTGGACATAAGAATGCTTATTTTCCATTATTCATTCCTGAAGATTATCTTGAAAAAGAAGCAGAGCATTTTGAAGGATTTATACCTGAAGTTGCTTGGGTAACTAGGGCTGGAGATAGAGAATTAGACAGAAAACTAGCTCTTCGTCCAACTTCTGAAACAATTATGTATGAGATGTTTCGACTCTGGATTAGAAGCCATGTAGATTTACCTTTAAAAATAAATCAATGGTGTAATATCATACGATTTGATACCAAAGAAACAAAACCGTTACTTCGAGATCGTGAATTTCTCTGGTCAGAAGGTCATACCTGTCATGCAACTGCAAAAGAAGCAGAAGAACAAGTAAAGGAATCCATGAGACTCTATGAAGCAGTCTATAAAGAAAGTTGTATGTCATATTTGATTGTAAGAAGACCAAAATATGATACATTTGCAGGAGCAGTCTATTCAATTGCATATGACTGTCCATTACCAGATGGTCGAACATTACAAATCGGCACCACTCATAATCTTGGGCAAGGATTTAGTAAAGCCTTTAACATTACATTCCAAGATAAAGATAAGAAAAATAAAAATGTCCATCAAACTTGTTATGGTCTGTCTACAAGATTAATTGCCGCAATCGTTGGAATGCATGGTGATGAAAAAGGATTAATTATTCCTCCTTATATCGCTCCAATTCAAATTGTGATTGTTCCAATTTATCGGAAAGAACAAAGAGAAGAAGTCATCAAAGCCAGCGAGAAAATGCTTAAGAAATTACTGAAAGCTGGTTTAAAAGTTGAATTGGATAAAAGGGAAGGATACACTCCTGGTTGGAAATTCAATGAATGGGAAGTTCGAGGAGTACCTATCAGGTTAGAACTCGGACCTCGAGATATTGAAAACGACCAAGTCGTTCTTGTCCGAAGAGATACTGGTGAGAAAATTTCTGTTCCTATGAAAGATACCGCGAAAAAAGCTGAGAAAATCTTGGAGGAAATTCATGGCTTCCTACAAAAACGTGCTGATAAACTCCTAGAGGATAGTATTAGTCATCCAAAAGATTACAAAGAACTCATTGAGATTCAGAAAACAAAGCGCGGCTTCAGTAGAGTTAATTGGTGTGGGGACGAAGCCTGTGCAGAGAAAGTAAAAGATGATACAGGTGCAGACGTAAGAGGAACTCGAGAAGATATCAAGGAAAAACCAGATGGGCCTTGTATTATTTGTGGAACAAAAGTAAAAGAAGTAGTTTACATAGCATCCGCTTATTAGAACTACTTTTTTCTTCAACTTTACTCAAATAGTAAGGTATAATAAGATTTAGAGCACAAATTAGGATAGTTAGCATTTTTCTGAAGGATAGAATCGAAAATGGCTCATGATCCCGAATTACAAAAGAAGATATACCAGATTCTCCGAGAAATTGGTGAATATACAGATTTAGAGGCTCTTGCAGTGGTAAATCGTGAAGGGATGAAAATATCTTTCTTTGCAAAGAAAGGAGTAGATCCTGATTTGCTTTCAGCAATTTCAGCGGCGATTCTTTCTACGGGAGAAAAAGCTGTTTCCTATAATGATCATGGGGAATTATTAGAAGTATTAGTAAGAGGCGAAAAGGGCTTCACTATTCTTTCAAATGCTGGTGAGTATATTCTCATTGGATCCTCATTAGAACTTAATTCCATGGGTTTGACAATAAGAGTATTAAGAAAGTATGCAAGCAAATTACACGATATTATTAGCGGAGACGACTCTGACGAAATAGGGGCTATTAGTTTAGACTAGAAAAAATAAGGAAATGGGTTAACTCATGACAATTCCCTTCGAACTTCAAATGATTCATAAACAATCTGGTGTTCAGTTGTTTTCACATAGGTTTCGAGAGGACATCAAGCTTGATCCAACACTTATTGCCGGTTTTGTTTCAGCAGTTATAAATTTCTCAGAAGAATTAAAGCCTTCTGAAGGAAAAGAGATGCTTAAATACATTGATCGGGGGGATTTTATTTTACAAGTGGAACCCGGTGGTCTTGTAATTGGGCTTTTAATTTTAAGCAGTAAAGATTACTCCTTCAAAGAAAAACTAAAGATACTAGTCACTGAATTCGAAAGGAAATATCATAAAGAAATCCTGAATTGGTCTGGATTCTCATCTTGTTTTGCTGACTTCGAGGATGAAGTTGTTCAATTAATTTCTAGCAAACCCTTAAGCCCGTATCACATTCCTAAATTAGTGAATTCTGATCGAGCCCCCAGTAAAATTGATGATATTAAATGGGCTATTATTACTAAAATTGATGGTCAAAATGATATTAATGCTATTAGCGAAGAATTGGATATTAGCGTAGAAGTTGTTCAAGGAATTATTGGTTATTTTGAAGAATCTGGTTTAGTGAAAACTTACTTCGAATTAACTGATGATAGTGTAATAGAAATAGCTAAGAAAGGTTTGAACGCTTTAGAGGTTGGTTCTGAAGATTATAAGGAATTAGTAAGTGGAATTGGTGAAGTGGGGTTAAAAATTCTCTCTGTAATTGGAACAGAACGTCCACTTATTGATGTAAGGTCTGATGTTGGCATTCAGCATGATGAGCTAATAGAGTTAATTGAAAAACTCGTTTCATTTAGTTATATTGAAATTTTACCAAAATGGAAAGTTGTCTTAGATAAGAAAGCATTTCATTTCACACGTTCCTTAGAGTT
>DAOVHJ010000100.1 GCA_030671945.1 Candidatus Heimdallarchaeota archaeon | reverse complement strand
CAGAGAGACATCCTTTATAATTATTGATACTGTAGCTCCAGTTTTCTGGAAAGCACCAATAATTGATTATAATGTTTTAAATACTGTTCCAAGAGACATTATTCATTATGATGATATAGGAATAAATAATCATTCAATTTCAGAATATATTATTGATACTTATGGAATAGCTGCTGTAGAAGCTCATTTGATTGGACCTGGTTTTGATCAAACATTTGATATGGTTTTCAATTCTGAGGACTCACAAGGAACGCTTTATCAATTTGACGTAATAATAAATTTTGATTCTCTCACACATGGTTTATACGAGATTAACTTTACATATGCCGATTTAGCGAGTAACACCAATACCAATACCTATTATTTCAATTTAGTTGACGTACCTGTTGTATCAGACTTCCCTCTGGTACCTGTCGTTGTTGGTTTAGCAGTATTTCTTATCCTTTCCATAGTAATGGTTGTTTCACTTAGAAAACCAATCATGAATAGAGGCTGGCATGAAGAAATTCAGAATATCACCTATATTTTGAAATCTGGTTTGACAGTTCTATACGTTCCTTATTCTTCTCAGATGATTACAGACGAGCAGCTATTTGGTGGTGCAATGAGTGGTATTAGAGGAATACTTGAAGAAATAATAGGTAAACAGTCGAAATTTGATGTGGAAACTGTTGAGTTTGGTAAAAAACATCTTCTAATCTACACTAGTAGTTATGGAGATGCAGTCTTAGTAGTAAACAAAGTTAAACCTAATCATTCACAGAAACTGAAGCTCTTTACTAATGAATTCGAATTTATTTATAGAGATGCCGTTTCAGATGATACCCATGTAGATATGTCCAGATTCAAAGGATCAATAGATCTTGTAAAGAAATACTTTGGTGAACCTGAAATCTCAAAAGGACTATTAACACAAAAGGCTATTCCTCTTCGCAGAAGATCAAAATTAGCTAGGCAAATGAAGGGCGATCCTGCTACAGAAAAAGAAATTTTAGTGACTTCTCTCCATAAAAAATTAAGTCTAGAAGAAACCTCATTAGAACATATTTCTAGGCAAACAAAGATTTTCATAGGCGATTCCATTATTCTTGCAGAGAAAGCTCTAATATCATTAATAGATTATGACTACAAAGAAGCTGATAAACACGCAAAAGCTGCTTTAAGAAGCTTGGATGTGGCTCTTCAATCACAGGATGATTTAGAAATCTTCCAGTCAGTTATCAATGCTATTCCAAAGATTGTAGAAGAAGTGTTCAATGGAATAAGCAGTGGTGAGCGTAATGATACTATTAGTTTATACACTTCAATAGAAAATGTATCAAAACTCTTCTTAGAATGTGTTTCTGATTTTTCTGTCTAACAGGTCATCTAATAGTTTGAGATAAATTAGGAAGAATGGATAATAAGTGAAGTACTTATTGAGCTTCACTAGCTAATTGTTGCTTTTTCCTTTTTTCCACTTCTCCATAAAATGAGCATCAATATTAGCGGTATTATGTACAAAATACAAGGCATTAGTCCAATGATCCAAAATGCATATGTATCAGCTAATGGTGGTAAAATCCAGCTTGGCCAAGGTCCGAATTGTGCTACGTAATACAAAATATATCCAAATATTGGCAGTGAGATGAAAAACATTGAACCTATTGATGATTTTATGAACAATTTTTTCCATTCTTTGAAAGTAGTAAATTCACTTGATTTCCTTTTTAGGAGATAAATTGCTAACCAAGGGAGAAAAACCAGTAAAGCAGCAGATACAAAAAATGATGTTAATATAGGTGGAACTGTTTGATTTGTACTATTGAAGCTGGTTGCTGCAAATTTAAATCCAAAGATTACTGAAATGATTATACAAATTGAAATTGTAGAGAGCATTCCAAGCAGTTGAGGTATTAATTGATCTTTTGAAAAAATCTCTTGATGAACTACTTCAATTATTCTGCGACGATTTAGATAAAATATCATAGCTGAAACGAGAGTTACAATACCAATAATTAGTAATGTCCTCAACAATTCTGATATAGATTTTAATTGTATCAAAAATAAGCTTAAGTAAAGTCTAGCTGATTCTTCAGCTTCTTGTGCTAAATTGTATGAAGAAATATACTGTGTGATTGAATAATTTCCTTTTGCTAATGTTATATTATCAGTTACTAATTCTGCTCCAGTTATATATGGTAATTTAGCTTTATTGGAAATAATTCCAAATTCATTTATTGTTACTTCAAGCTGCTGATTCATGATCTCAGCTTGTTGAATTACATAAATTGCTTTAGTCTGAATGGAGCTATCTATGAAATCAAAAAGCACAGGTCCATTCATTGTTGGTGCTAAAGAAATACCAAGCATCGATAAGAGAGTAGGGGTGATTGAATTAATTCTAACTAATTTATCGGATATTAAACCCTTACTTGTAACTCCTTTTCCAGCAAAAATAAAAGATCCATGTGTTTGATAATTTGTTTCTCCACCATGCCCTCCAATATCCTCATGCCCATGATCACTGAAAAGTACTGTAGTTGTATTATTTAATTGTCCTAGTGAATCGTATAAATCTAGAATTTCTCCAATATAACCATCAGTATTTTCGATCATTTGTATGTAAGTACTAGAAGCAGCCCCAAAATCATGTCCGGCAGCATCGACATCATCAAATCCAATAAATTGTATATTAGAAAAATTGCCAGGAATAGTAGCAAGTGCTGCATTTTTCACATCTAAACCTTCCTCAAAAGAATGTGATACTGTATCAGGATATACTACAACATCAGAATCTTTTCCTAAGAACTTCGCCCATCCACCTTCATCTGTTATAAGACTCTTATTCAAATCATTACCTGTAATTAAGCTGTAAAGAGTTGGTATTTCTAATTCATCGTCATAACCATTTGCAAAAACATTTGTCATATTTGTACTTGAGCCTGTAGAGAAGGCCGCATAATTTACTCTACTATAACTTGGTAAAATTACATGATAATTCGAAAAAGTTGTTCCATTAGCCATTAGAGAATCCATATTGGGAGTGTTTGCTTCAAGCATTTTATCATATCGCATTCCATCTACAAAAAATATCAAGACTTGATCGGTAATTGCTGTTGGAGTACCAATCTGTGGCACTACTTCTAACTCACTAACAATATTATGTTTATTATTTAAATCAAATTGAGTTGTTAGTGCCCTAATTCCAAATGAAAGTTGTAATGTTATAATGACAACAAACCAGACTAAAAGGAGATTTACTTTTCTTTTTTGCAATTTAAACCATTCCTATTGATAGCAATTGTTGATAATTTTTACTATAATTGATTAAATCATAAATTGTTTGGGTTTCATCTTTAACTATTTTTTCGTTTAATTTACTCTTTGAATTTCAATTTTTTTCTTCTCAGTGATTTCTTGACTTGGGACTTTGACCTTCTTAAAGTAGAAGATGATTGCTAACGTAACAGGAGTAATAAAGAGTACTACCATAACCACTCCAAAAACAATCCCACTAACAAGACCTGGGCTAGTAAACAAATAAATTACAGCCACTAAAATACCAGCAGAGATTATCAGAACCGCAGGAATGATAATCGTAAAATGCTTCGGGGTAAATTGAAAAGCTTCTCTCTCAGTTTTTTCTGCTTCTTCCTTCATTGTCTTTCCTCAAGTTCATTTTTCTCATGTACAGGCGAGTGATATGGTTCAACATGAATCATGATATATCTTATAGGTAATTTTTCTTTTAGTACCTCTTCAACGATGCAAGCTATAACATGTCCTTCATCAATGGTAAGTGTCGGGTCAAGAAAGATATCAAGATCTACAAGAAAAGTATTCGCTCCAACTCTTCTAGCTCTAATATTTCCAATATCTTTAATTCCTTCTTGTTCTTTTGTATATTCTTCTATTTTTTTCAGAATTTCTTCATCTGGACTTTGATCTAGTAAAACACCAGCAGAATCCCTAATGATGCCAATTGCTGTAATTACTATTACTATTCCAATACCTATTGCAATCGTTGGATCTACCCAAAAAAGTGAGAATGAACCAATAGAACGATGACCAATGGATACAGAGACAAGTACTACAATAGATGTAAGAATATCAGTTCTAAAATTTTTGCCATTTGCTACGAGTGTTGGTGAGTCAATTTTCTTACCTACTCTTACATTTATCCAAACAAGTATTGCTTTTAGTACTATACTAGCAGATGCAATAATCAAATTAAATTTATCATATTCAGGTATTGTTCCTTCTACTAATCTACCAATTGCTTGATAACCAATAATACCAGAAGATGCAACCAAAACAAAAGCAATTCCCAGGGAGAAGAGATTTTCAAATTTAGCGTGACCAAAATGATGATCTTTATCTGCAGGACGATTAGCTATTCTTATTGCTACAAATCCAAAAATTACTGTAGCTATATCTAAAGCTGAATCTAAGCCATCAGCAAGTAGAGCCAAACTTCCCGTTATAATACTAACAGAAATCTTGAATCCGGCTAATAATACGTTAACAATAAGACCTATGATTGTTACATTCCTAGCTTTAATCATTCGTTCATTTCTATCTGGAATAGAATTATTATTTGTCGCTGTTTCAAGTTTACTCATAATGATTCAACAAACACAAAAAAAGAGAAAGTTCGGTTATTTAACCATTTCTAATTCATACTTAATACTTCCCAGACCAATTTCTTCTCCATATTTCAGAATATAGTTGCTGTTCTTGTTGTGAGATTTAAATGGATCCACTCCGCCATTTCGTTCTATAACTAGATCCATAGATGCTTTATCAATTGCAATCGGATTTTTTGAAAACAAAATACCGATATCTTCCATAAATGGTTGTTGCTTAGTCCCCACACAATCACATTTCATCGTAATATCTGTTAAGAAATTAATATACCACCAATTCTTGTTTTGAACACATGCTAATGTATATTCTGCCATTTTTTCCAAGAATTCATTTATTGGTCTATTTCCCCAAGGTATTCTAATTACGGCTTCTGGACAAACTGCTATACACTGTGCACATCCTATACATATCTCTTGATCAATAACTGCATAATCGTCTACTGTGATTGCGTCTGCTGGGCATTGCTCTGCACATGATCCACAAGCGATGCAATTTACAGTGTCAATTTGTGGAGATATGCCTGCATGCATATCTAGTTTTCCTCCACGTGATCCCAATCCCATTCCTATATTCTTTAATGCTCCACCAAAACCAGAGGCAATATGTCCTTTGAAGTGGGCTATGGAAATAAGGTTATCATAATTTCTAATACCTCTCCCTATTTTTGCGAGCTTTGTGTTTTTGGTGTCGATTTCAATTTCAATATAGTCTTCTCCCATCTCACCATCAAGAATATCAATGTCTATGAAATCAAATCCATTTTTAGCTGCTTGTTTCATGTGATCTTCTCTTCTTAATCGATTACCTCGATAGAGAACATTGCATTCCACAAAAACTGGTTTCTTGAAAAATTTAGTTACATCACTCAAATGTTTTGAGCTCACATGTGTATCATTTTCCTTTTCACCAAAATGAATCTTGATACCAACAGCTTCTTCTGTTTGGCATTCATCAGCAATCATTTTGAAAAAACTATTTACACCTGCTTTCAAGTTTGAGACATTGTCGTAGAAATAAACTTTCGATATTTCCATTAACTGTCAACCCTTCTACATTGTTTCTCAGTTTCTAGTTAAAAAGACTCTGTTTGTACAAAAATACCTCTTCTTTCACCTTTTCTTTAAAAGTCATCTATTTTATTAGCTTTTCAGTTTAATATTCTCGATAAATTCTTCTCTATCTTTGTAGTTTAGACGCTTAGCCATTTTTCCTAAGGCTAAATTGATTTCAAGCCTAACTAATTCTTTACTTATTTTCATTGTCTTCAGCATTATTTTTGCTGCTATTTCATTCCCAATTTCACCAAGAGTTTTCGCTGCAGCACTGAGAACTGTTTCATCCTTTTCACTTTCTAAAATTTTAACAAGCTCCTTAGTTAATTCTTTCAGTAGTTTCTTGGATTCCCCATCATTTAAATTTGCCAGTGCTGATGCTGATGCCCAACTAACTTGATATTCGGCATCAGAATAGAATGCTTGAACTAATGCTCCCTTGGCTTTCCTGTCTTTAATTTTCCCTAAAGCTTTTGCTGCTTCCATACGAACCTCAAAATGTGAGTCTTTAGCTAAAGCACTCACTAGTGGTTTCAAAGCTTTTTTATCCCCTATTTTTCCTAGAGAAATCGCAGCCCATTCTCTTACACTTGATTCAGGATCATTTCGAAGTAACCTAATTAGAGTTAAGGTTGCTTTCTTATCTTCGAGCTCCCCAAGCGTTTCAACTGCTTTCATTCTAGTAATCCATGATTCGCTTCTAAGTAAACGAACTAACATTTGTGTTGCTTCTTTACTATTAATATCAATCAAAGCACTTGCTGCAAAACTCTTAATCTCATTATCTTCTTCCTGATTAAGATGTTTCACTAGAATCCTTACTGCTGTCTCATCACCCAAATTCCCCAATTTGGTAATGACTGCACATTTTACCTCTTTATCGCTAGCATTAGCTAATTGCTTCATCAATAGATTAACATCAGCCATTTGACAACCCCTCGGTAAATAGTATATTTGCTGATTTCCTATATTAGCGTTTAGTATTTTTACTGCAATAGAGTAAATTTATGTATATAATTTCTTTTTTTTGAGAAGATTTTTATAGATATTCCATGGAGTATAACCTCTTTACTTTGTTAAGACAGAGAATTTGGGACTGATATATTATGACTAAAAAACTGGTTGCTATTGCATTAGGAGGAAATATGATCCTCCAGAAAGGTCAACCGAAGACCTATGAACAACAAATGGAAAATCTTAGAAAAGCAACTGAAGTCATAGTTAATATCATCAAAAAGGGATATGGAGTCATCCTAACTCATGGGAATGGTCCACAAGTAGGAAATATACTTGTGCAACAAAAATCAGGTATAACAGAAGGGATACCTGAACAACCTCTCAGTATCTGCGGAGCTATGTCTCAAGGACAAATTGGTTTCATGATCCAAACTGCTCTTGAAGAACAATTATACGAGCATGAAATTCACGAAAAAAGAGTTGTAGCTATTATTACTCGAGCAGTTGTAAATCATAAGGATATAGCTTTTAAAGAACCAACAAAACCTATTGGTCCGTTTTATTCAGAAGAAGAAGCAATCAAGCTTCATCAGGAAACCAAAGACACTTACATAAATGATGCTGGTCGAGGTTTTAGAAAAGTAGTTCCATCGCCTATTCCTTTAGAAATTCTGGAAGGTCCTACTATTAGACGATGTGTAGAGGAAGGTGATATAGTTATCGCAGTAGGAGGAGGAGGTATACCTGTTGCCTTAGAGAATGGAACTTATGTTGATGTAGATGCAGTTATTGATAAGGATAGAGCAACAGAAGTATTAGCAACCCAAATTGATGCTGATATTTTGATGCTTCTAACGGATGTCTCAAATGCATATCTTAACTATGGGAAAGATAATCAACAAAAAATAGAAAAAATAGAAATTTCAAAATTACAGAAAATGTCTGATGATGGACATTTCGCAAAAGGAAGCATGCGACCGAAAGTAGAATCTGCAATACAATTTATTGAATATGGTGGGAAACTCTCCATTATCACTTCACCAGAAAATGCTATTGCTGCTCTAGATGATAAAAATGGAACTCGAGTAGTGAAAAAAATATAATCAATCTTCTCCTACTTTGACGATATCAAGGAATTGTCTACAGATAAACATATAATCCTCGAATTGTACTCCAGCAATGGTAATTATTTTTTCAACATTTAGAAGTGATTGTTGTTTCTCTGGCAAATCAGTTTTTGCGATTGATATCTTTAAGATTAGTTCATAAGATAGTTCAATTAATCGAATAGCATATTCATATGATTCTTCTATAAGTTCTATTATTGTGAGATAATCTTCAGTATATGCTACTTTGGAGACGATTAATCCCCATTCATCGAACTTTTGTAACCACTCAAAAGAAGTTTTCGTAAAAACATCATCCAACATACTCAATTCTGTCATCCAAGTTAACCAGTTCAATGCGGAAATTTGTTGTTTAAAGAAAATCCCTTTTGACTTGTCTAATTTAGAAGTTTCTTTTTTTGACTTCTTAT
>DAOVHJ010000235.1 GCA_030671945.1 Candidatus Heimdallarchaeota archaeon | reverse complement strand
TTTCAATGAAATTGGTTTGCAAATATCACCATCCTTTGTGTTTTCAGGAACAATAACTCAACTTGAAAATTTCATAACCAAAACAAGAGAAATACCTCCAATCATAATTTTAACCTATACTTCATTAGCACAAGTTTTAGGAGCAAAAACAAAAAAGGAAAAGGAATTGAAGGTTCTTATTAATTGGTTAGGAATTCGAAACATTATTTTTGATGAAGCCCATAAAGTCGTGGAACAAGAATCGAGTACAACATATGAAGTTACTAAGCGCATCGTAAAATTGTTCAAAGGTGCCCATATTGAAAACCTAATTGGGTTTTCAGGAACAGCAAAAGCCTATGAGAAAGCATTCAAACGTTTAGGTCTAAAATTGATATACGTAGTTCCTGAGAAAGAACTAGTTTTACATGGATTTGTTGCTCCTATAGCAGAACTTGGTGTAACCTTTGCGTATTCTGGAAGAGAGAAAGCGATTAGGAAAATTCATAATGAAATCAAAGTGAATATGAAGGAAATCTGGAGTTATTTTGGATATAATAATATGAGAAGAGAATTCCAGAAAATACCTATGAATGATCGCTTGTTTATTTGTAAGGAACTTTTAGGTATGTATCAAAGTTACCGAAGTGAAATGGTTACTGAAAAATTAAAAGCAAAATTTGTTGATTGGGCTCCAAGCAGAGAAAAAGGTCCATTAACACTTAGTGACGCAAATCTAGTTCAAGCTGTTCAAATTTACAATGGGTGGTCGGACATTTCTTTAGCGTATAATTCTACTCATACTAATGCTGCTCGTGAAATTGTCGAAGAAACTGAGCAGCTTATAATGGGATTAGAGCAATTAATCCGAATTCCAAGTTTGAGAAAAATGATTACAAGTGAGAAATATGGAAAGCGAATGCCTAGACGTCAGACTTTTTACAATATGAGGAAGGAATCCAAAGACCGCAGAGAGTCTAGGAAGAAAGTTAGAGATACAATGTGTTCTACAATGGTTGGTGTCTATAAAGCACTAGATGCCTGGGCAAGAACAAAAATTGGTGAAGGTAGAGTTGGCACTTTCCAATCAATAATTAACGCTGAAGAAGATATTAGAGATGTGAAGGGAGTAGTTATTTTTGATAGGGGGCGAACAATCAAGATGGAGGAGGAAACAGGAATAGGATCGCCAGGATTTTCTGGTGTGGGAGGAAGTTTTGCTCAAAGCTTAGGAACTGATATTATAAAATATAATCCAATTGCTGTGCAATCCTCTGAGATGTATATAAGCTATAATCCAGATCTTGAAAGACCATTACAATCAATGATGGCAGATTTTATTAGAAATGAGGTTATTGTTGACAAGCTTACCGAACGGCTTTTCATGGAATTAATCTATGAGCTTCCCTTCCAAGAACAATTGAGTAATTTCATTTATCTTACATTTAGGGAATTAATGACAGAATATGCTTCCACTTTGAAGAAAGTTTTCAGAGCAAGATATGGAGAGTTCGCACGCAAAGTGTTCCACCCTATGAGTGAGTTCATAGATGAAATGGTTATTCTCGATGAAAACTTGGCTATGGCAGTTAATTTGTTAAAAGATCGAATTAGTGATCCATCTATAAGAATAAACAATATTGTTTTGATGTTATTTGATTACGCTATTATTGCTCGAAAAATCGAATATGCTAGTAAAAGAAAATTAGAAAGTGCCCAAGGTGAATTATTAGACTATTATTATTTACCAATGCCTTCTGGAAGACAAAAACAGTTAATTTATGATTTAGTGTCTGATTTTCTTGATACTGAATTACTTCCAATTCAGCTTGTGTTCGTTTCCTCATGGGCAAGAACTGGATGGGATGTTAGAACTCCAGATATTCTAATTGATGCAACAGCAACTCGTGATGTTACTGCTTGGCAGCAACTCCGAGGAAGAGCTATGAGAGCTTTGGAAAGCTGGACAATTGATTGTTACAGAACTATTGCTGTACTTCTAGGAAAAAGAGGGAGTGTAGATAAGATCATTCAAAGACTTCCCCCAGAGATGCAAGAGAATTTTAACAAAATACAGAAAGAATTTGCTCCAAAAGAAGAATTCACTCCAGCTATGATAGAGTTATTAGTCAAATCAATTGATGAAGCAAAAAGTCCGTCTGAAGACAAGATTCAATTGAAAACTAAACTTAATGCAGGGAAAATCACTAAATTTTCCACAACTGAACGAATGAAACTTATTATTTATTTAATGCTCTCTCAGAATAAAGTGGCACATATTTTTGAAATGGTAAAAGCATCTGGTTCCACGAAACAAGTAGAATATGATAAACGCACAGGAATTTGGCGAAGGAAAGCAGCCATCGCTAAAAAACATCGTGAAGAACCAATTCTCCCGGTTCCAGGTTCAAAACGTAGTAGAGGAAAATATATTGCACCTTTGATTTATTCAAAGGATCCCACTTCAGATACTCCCACAGAAATTCGTTCAACTTTAAGGGATTTGCTTGATGGGTTAGATCAAGATCTATTAGATGATTGGGTGTTATCATTAATTGAAGAAAGTGATACCCAGAAAAGTGTTACAGTGGAAACTGTCGATACAAAAGATCGTGAAACTCTTGAGGCAATTGCTCGAGAAGAAGCTCTACCAACACGATTTGAAATAGATGGTGTCACAGAAGAAGTTTTGAAAGACTTTCTCAGTGAAATTGATGAAGTTGAGTTTTAAGTAACTCAACTATTTTTCAGTATTTAATCAGAACTTTTTACATAGAAGAGAATTTTAGGTCTACCACGTTTTTTTGTTCTAACAGGTTTTTTATCTACTTGCCCTTTCATAATTAATTTAGCTAAAATATCATAGAGAGTTGTTCTAGGAATATTTGTAAGTGAAGCTAATGTACTTCTTGTAATTGGTCCCTTATCAACTAGAATTTTAACTAAGAATTGTTCTATTGGCACCTTTTCCATGCCAGTGCTTTCATTCCCATAAATAAAAGCCGTTCTCTGACTATACACTATCATATTGTTTGTTAGCTCAGTTTCTTCTAGATTTTTCCGTATAAGCTTATCAATATCTTCTGTTATTTGAATCTCTTTGCTCATTATACGAGTCCCTCTCGTTCTTTTTCCAATTTTAACATATTTCTAGTAGGTAATAAACCTTATGCGAACTTATCAAAATATAAGTTTTTTTCAGATAATATGGATTTGTTATTGCATATAAACAGTTCTTAATTAATAGCGGGATTCAAAAGTCTTTTAACTCATTTTGAATAATTGAAATTATAGTAGTTCTGAGTGTGCTAAATCTGAAGGGTAAGCATGTCGAATTCTCCACTAATCAACTTAAACGAAACGTAAAACAAACTACCGACAAGAATAGCAAAGTAGTGGAAACAATCTCAGGTGGTTTTGTTGAATTTAACACAACTGTTAGTAAAAAAGACACTCTGGGACAATCGACATTAATATCTGGTTCAAATATAGAAACTACTATTTCTAGTATAGGATCTTGGTCATGGGCAGATAAAAAACCAACAGTATGCATGATATGCAAACTTCCTTTAAGATCAACTCAAACCATTTCCCGATGTCCAATGTGTCATTCACTATTCCATAATGACCATATATTTGAATGGTTGAAAGTGAAAGGAAAATGCCCTGTTTGTTTACAAAATCTCCGACCAGGTGGAACAGAAGAAGTGAAACTTTAATAGGTATTATTTAATGATAAAAAGTAGAGATGTGGAATAATGAGTAAAGGTCCGAAATCAAAACAGAAATTTGATATTGATGTTATAAAAACCCCAGAAGGACAGGTTCCTACTGTAGATAGTTTTCATAAAGTAATAGATGGATTGTTCGGAGAGGTTCTTGATACCAGAAAGGATATTGTAAAATTAATTCCTAATTTGGAAAAAGAACTATCGAGTTTACGAGAAATTTTGGCACAACAAATGATTATTTTTGAAGTTATTAATGATAACATCTCCAAATTAGATGATGAACTTAAGGATCAATCGAGAAAAATCACGAAGATACAAAAAAGTACAATGGGCTCAAAAGAGAATCAATTAGCAAAAGCTGACCTAACACCGGAATCAAAGAAAGCCATAGCCAAACTAGTAAAAGATGAACTAAAAGAAAGTACAAAACCAATACATGAAGCTTTGAAGCTTTTAGAAAAAGTTGTAGCAAAATCAGAAACAGATACTTTGAAGAAGGTTGAGAAGCAACTGACAAATCTTAAGGATCAAATAGATGATTTATCCTCAAAAACTGAATTGCAAATGCTAGAAATTTTGGAAGGTGTTAATCGGGATCCTGTAAGACGAACTACAAAATCTTCAAGTTCTACAACTAGGACTACTAAGAAAAAATTAACTTCCTAGAAAAATTTTCATTATTCTACATTACTAACTTGGTTTTATAAAAATAAATGATAAAAAGAATAGATGAATGTTAATTATAAAGTTTAGAATGAAATATAGAGACTTGAAAATTTAAGAGGAGGGGCATATAACCCCTTTATGGAATTTCAAGAACTGAAATGTCGACCTTTGACACACCGTCAATATCGGCCAATTCTTCTTTGATAGTCTCCATGTTTACATTCTTAAACTCTTTTGAATCAATATATCCTTCATAGACACAGCTCTCTTGAGTAAAGCATAGACCTGTGGAATAAAGAGTTTTTATACCCGCCTTCATAAATAATGAGCCCATTTTCTTTAAAAAGTCCGGGCTAAGTTTTCCGATTTCAATGCCCACTTTGTAAACTTTTTCACTTGTAGTGGGGATAATTCTTATTATTT
>DAOVHJ010000001.1 GCA_030671945.1 Candidatus Heimdallarchaeota archaeon | reverse complement strand
CTATCTTCCCTTCCTGTTATACCATCAACTTCATCAATTAACAGAATTCTTTTGCCTTTAGCTCCCCCTGTTAATGTTCCTTCTCTTGCAGAGGCTCCAGCAATTCTTAGAATTGCATCTTTGTTTCGAGTATCACTTGCATTCATCTCTACAAGTTCGTAACCTCGTTCCTTTGCTAAAGCCATTACACTACTCGTTTTCCCTGTACCAGCTGGACCATGTAGTAAAGCTACTTTTCTTTGAGCTTTTTGTGACCATGAATCAAACCAATCCCTTAATGCATCTACTGCATTTTCATTACCTACAATTTGTCCTAGATTTGTTGGACGATATAATTCAGTCCATGGTAGATTTTTTTCAGACAAGCTGGTAATTCCTCGTTTGTAAAGTTACTCTCAAATAGTCTCTCATTAATTCTTTTGCATTCTAAGAATAAAAGCTTCACTATTACCTTTGAGATTAAAAAGAAAGAAGGATTGAATCAGCAAATAGGCTTTTATCATAGCCTTTGAGCTGTTTCAATTTGTAACCCATCTTCTTCCAGATTTACTGGATAGAGTCTGGTGTCATAAATAGCTTTTCTCATTTTTCTTACTCTGAAAGTTCTTTGAAGTTGATCCGATCTTTCACGTAAATAGAAATCAATAACTCCATCGGCAATATGACTAAACAAAATCTCAGTTTTTACATCATGCATGCCTTTAACCATTAATAAAATATGAACTCCACCTACTTTTCGAATTACATTAGATGCAAAGTTTTGAACGAGTTCTCTTACTTGTTCTTCATCATAATCAAGTAATAGATGTGAAATTGAGTCTATGATTGTAAAGGGTTGAGCTGATTTCGCTACAACGTTTACAAATTTTGTTCGGAGAAGATTCAATAAGCCTTTATCCCAAGCAATTACTGGGGAACTATCATCTGAAGAGTATTTCGCTCCATAAGCGTCTATATATGTCCATGAACCTAGTGATTTGTAAGTATCGATATTCCAACCAAAAGTCATCATTTCTAATTCGACTTCTGATGGTGGTTTATCTACTGAAACATAAAATACTTTTTTACCTGCCTTTGCTTGACTATGGAGCATTTGCAAAGCAAATATCTCATGTCCGGAGCCGGGTTCACCTAACAATAAAATAAGAGAACCATCAGGAATTCCTTTGCCCCCAATTGCGACGTCGAATCCAGCGATTCCACTTGTTATATACACTCCTCCCTTTGCTGCTTCACTTACGGGTGATTTAGATGGTATTCTTTGAAAATCCATTTCTTTTATTCTCCATTATAGTTATCTTTCATGTAATTTTTATATAAACCTATTAGAAAACTTTTGTTTTTCGGCAATTAATAGTCATCTACTGTCTTAGCTCGGTCCATCATATGTTTGACCATATAGAATGGTCCATAAGAGATATAAAAAATCGTTAGAGCGAACATAAATGCTGCAGGATAAATAACATAAGCAAAAGGTGTTGCTACGCAAGCTACAATTGTGACTGCCGCTAAACCCAAGAGAAATATTTCTAAGAAGTTTTTTGGTAGTTTTGTTGTTGGATACTTAATTTGAACTATCATCATTGTCCCAGTTAGGATCATTAGTATCAAACCAATGATTGGTGTTGCAATCGAATCTGTGCCTATTTGACTCTCAATATAAAGTTTAATTATTATATAGCAAGCTGCAGCACATCCCGCGCCTGGTGATGGAATCCCTTTGAACCATTTCTTGCTTGGAGTTTTCGTGAATCTTACTAATCTGAACAAAGTGCAAAATCCGAAGTATACACCTACAAGAACTGAAAATACTCCTAATATTTGATGTGCAGGACTAATTGTATTTCTTAAGGGAAGACTTAGTGCTATCATTACTGTTGGTGCCAAACCAAATGAGACAGTATCTGCAGCAGAGTCTACGAACGTACCAAAAAATCCAGGTTTCTTTTGAGCTAACCTTGCGGGTATTCCATCAGTGAAATCGAAAATTATTGCTAAAAGAACAAGCCTACCAGCCCATAGTACAAACTGAAAATTATCAAGCTCAATGCCTAAGTAGAAATTTCTCGCATTTATAGAAACCAAAACAATAGCAGCAACTCCGCTAGCAAAATTTAGAAACGTAATTGTATTTGCAATTATCGCTAGAATATTGCGTAGAAAACGAGGAAGTTCAGGTGGTTTCCATTTTGTTTCCTTAACTTCTTCTGCATCTTGCTTAGATGTTTCTTGATCCATGTTGTTTGATTTTGCTGGCATAAAGCTTCTCTCAATTCAATTATAGTTTCATTTGATTTGATAAGTTGAAGTTTAAAGAATATTTCCATTTCTAAAAATAATTTTCCTGTGAAACAGTAATTATTCATTATTTATCTCATTAATTATTTTGAGAGCTTCATCCACATGCTTCTTTGGATTAAATTGTGAAACAAATATGTGTCGGATAACTCCTTTCCTGTCAATGATATATGTAACTCTGCCAGGTATGATTCCAAAGGTTGACTTCACACCATAGCTATTTCTTACACTATTATCTACATCACTGAGCAGAATAAATGGGAGTTCATATTTGGATGAGAAGTCTGTATGGGAATCTATTGAATCCCCACTGATTCCAAATACTTCTGCTTCTGCTTTCTTGAACAATTCATATCTATCTCTAAAAGTGCACGCTTCTGCTATACAACCAGCAGTTTCATCCTTTGGATAAAAATAAACAACAAGCATTTTATTGCCAATGTAATCCTTGAGATGAATTGTTTTTCCATTTATATCTGGTAATGAAAATAAAGGAGCTTTATCCCCAACACCAACTTTATTCTTAGATTTTCTAGCACTAATTTAAAACAACCCCGTGATTGCAAAATTAATCCACAAATGAGATTTCAAATTCACAGAACTTATCGCCTAAACCATGACACTTGGTTTCGGTGACAATGCAATCTTTACTTGTTAAAATCTGAATTCGTCCTGCAATATAACCTGCCATAAAATCACAGAAGGTAGTTTCTGAGTTTTTTGCTCCAGGAGACATCGCACATTCATATATACGTATTTTTAACTCACCATCTTCTTCGATTATCTTAACATCAGATCGTTCTTTTGCAGCTTGAATCATACCGAAATGAAAGAATTTGTTCAAAACGTGTAATGATTGATCTAAAGTCAGAGGCCATGAATAGTTTTCATCTTCTAAGTATCGTTGTAAAATATCTCTACCAGGACCAAATATCCCTAGTTGTCTGCCTGCCGCGTAAAGGAGCGCGCCAGAGAAGGGATCCGCCATTCTAAGGTTCACGATTGCTTGCTGCAGTTTTGTGAAATGGACTTCATTCCCAATATTTCCCCGCTCAAAGACATCTTTAGGACTAATGAAAGATTCATGTAATCTTGTCGAAATATCATGGAGAATTCCTTGGAAATGCTGACTACGATCTTCTACTATATACTCATCTTGGTACTCTTCTTGGGTTCTCGTAATCTTGTCATCTGATACCATTATTTCAAATTCACAATATGTGTGACCCGTACCAATACATTTGCTTTCATGAACAACCGCATGTTTCCCTGTCAATGCTTCAGTAATACCAGCCATTTCCCCGGCACTAAAATGACACAAAGGTTCTCCAACAAAAGGAGCACCACAAGCACTTGCTAAGCCATGAATTCTAAGAACTGCCATATCTTCATTCAATTTTACGACTTCTGCGGATTCAGCGAGTTTCATTGGAATGTTGATAGTTTCATTATCAGAGAAATATTTGACTAAACCTGTCATTACTTCCTCAAATCGTTCTCTCGCACGAAACTCAGTTCCAATACTTGGATTTAATGTAATCATCAAATAGGTCCCGACACCATATAAGCCGACGTCCCGCCCAGCTTGATACAACAAGTGTGGTACTAATTTATCTAACGCCACGAGTGAAACCATCATTTGTTGCATCACACCGACGTGTAGGTAGTCCCCAATATTTGGTCGAATGAATTCCTCATTCATAATCGAATCAAAACTATTTTTACTAATGGTCAACAGAGTTTCTTTTCTCGCATCAAAGGATTCTTCTCTTTCCATGATTGAACCAGTTACTCTTTGCCATAAAAGATCTTGAATATCACTTTCAGTAACTAATCCTTGGAGAACGATTTCGTCATCTATCATTACTGTTGGTAAGCTTCTAACATTATATTTTTCAGCTACTTTGGGATATTGTTCAACATCTATTGTACTAATATGACACATGTCAGAATAATATGTACCTACGTGTTTGTGTACAATTCTCTCAACGTCAGGGCACGCATAACAGTCGGGAGAAGTGAATACAAGCATTCGTATTGGAACATTAATATTATCTGCCATTGTCCTGCTTCCTATTCTTACTAATCAATTCTCAGTACTTTAAATTAAGTATTAAGGTCTTTCTTTAAGCTTTTTGTTTGACGAAAAGCATTGAGAAATTATGCTACAAATGTATTATTAAACATAATTTTTCTTTCGAGAAAACTGTTTTTGAGAACTAAGTGCAAAATATCTCCAGATTTTCTAAAATAAATTAGATTATGGAACTTGATCCTTAGAGGGGAGAAAAAAATCTCTGGGATTCAAGCTCCTTCTGCTGTAACTTGCTCGAGTAAAGCTATTGCATCCATTAATTCGCGTTGAAGATCAATTCCTAACAATCCTGCTAGGGCGAGTGAACTCATGACTGTTTCAAGTAGCTCTTCTTTTATGTCTTCTTTCTGTTCAGCCAACATTGAATCTGATATCATTTGACCCGCAAACATGTTTAGCATTCTTTCACCAAGCATTCGCATAGGACTTACAACACCAGGAGTCGATAATTGTCTTACTGATAATCTTGAATTTATGAGATCCAAAAGTTTGTCTTGGGTTTCTTGTATGGTTATCATTTTGTTTTTCCACCAGATTTACTTTGTTGGTTATGTATATAATGAAGTTCTTATTTAAAAGTATATACTATCAGTGTATTATTTAGATGTTACCTTATTTGTATAGATGAACCGTAAAACTTTTAGATAAGTAGTTGTATATTATATTTGGCAATATAAAGCGTAGTTGTCCCCTTAGATGACTTACCGTTAATTTCGAGTTCCACTGGAAATTAAGGGGAGGGGGGTATGCCCGAGTATTGTTTATGGTAGCAGGTGAAAATGCATGACAACCATAGTCGAAATGCCCTTGCGGTTTGATAGCGCAATAAAGAAAATTATGGATAGTCGGGATGAATTTAGTAAGAAAATAAAGAAAAGCCAAATTATTACTTATTCCGTAGAGTTTTTCTCCAGTTGTTTTCTTGATGAGTCAAGATTTATGAAAGCAATTCATGTTCGATTATACAACCTACAGCAAGATCAGCATCCTGAAATTAACAATTACATGATTTCATGGGAGGATATTCCCAGAAATGATGAAGAAGATTGGACTGCTTTTCAATCAAGGATTAATGATCAATTGGTAGATTTTCTTAGCGAACTTAATGAACACGCTAATGTCGTTGAAGGGTCTCTTTGATCATAACTTTTATCCAAAGAATAGATCTATCCAAGAATCGTTCAATGGGTAATTACAAATCTCATGCCGTTTTGGGCATACATTGAGTTATTCTAAAAAAGAAGATAATTGCAAGTGAGTTAACTTGAAGTATTATTTGAAACAGCTCATTAATTTTTTATTGTGATGTTTGAAGTTAGTCAATTACTTTCAAAAGCAAAATTTTCTTATCAAATCCCCCTCGTTCTTTCTTTTTAGTTAATCGTTTCTTTTCAAATTCTGAAATAGTTATTTCCTCAAGATTCAATATTGAATAGATTATTTCCATGAGATCTATTAGTTCTTCAAGCTGTTTGGATTCACTGTATTCCATTGATTCTTCGATCAATTTTTTCCCTAAATATTCCAAGTATTCCTTATCATTTACGATTTTTTTAGTGACTGGTTTTTTTCCTTGTTTTGTAATTATTGTTGGTATGTTGTCTCTCACTAATTTGTTGTAATGCTTTTCAGACAAATTAAATCACGAGTTTAAATATAATGTAAAGAATTAAAACTTAGTTGCATATTAATAAGCAAAATAATTCGAGTGAAGTATTGGAAAAATTAATAGTTAATACTTGAAAGTTTACTTGTAGAGGATAAAACGAATGGGTGTTACAAAGCTCGGCGACTTATTTGCAGAACGTCAAGAGGTTACCTTTGATTTCTTCAAAGACAAAGCAGTTGCCTTTGATGGGAATAATATTCTTTACCAATTCTTAACTCGGATTCGACAATCTGATGGCAGTCTTTTAACAGATGAACATGGTAACGTGACAAGTCATCTCTCGGGATTATTATATCGAGTTATTAGATCCATAGACAGTGGAATAAAAGTTGTGTTTATCTTTGATGGCAAACCTCCAGAAGAAAAACAAAAGGAAATTCTTAGAAGAAAGACTGTAAAAAAGGAAGCTGATGTTGCATATGAAGAAGCTTTAGAAAGAGGCGACATGGAATTAGCCCAAAGATATGCACAAAGAACAGCTCGTTTAACTTCACCTATGATAGAGGATGCAAAGCGATTATTGACTTTAATGGGGGTTCCTGTTATACAAGCCCTATCTGAAGGTGAAGGTCAAGCAGCAATTATGGCGAAAAATGGTGAGGTTTGGGCTAGTTGCTCACAAGATTATGATAGCTTGCTTTTCGGTACACCTAGGTTGGTTAGAAATCTCACTGTGTCAGGAAAAAGAAAATTACCTCGAAAAAATGTCTATGTAGAAGTGAAACCAGAATTAATAGAATTAAAGCACTCTTTAGATCTCATTGAATTGACACAAGAGGAACTCATTGATATAGCAATATTACTCGGTACTGATTTTAATCCGAATGGAATAGGAGTATCGGGCATTGGACCAAAAACCGCTTTAAAATTAATTCAGGAGCATAAAACACTCGAGAAGATTCTTGAATTACCAAAAATGTCTGAAGCTAAAATCGATTTTGAAGTTAAAACTATTCGAGAACTCTTTTTGAAACCAGCAATTACAACGGATTATACTCTAAATTGGTCATCACCAAATATAGATAAAATTGTTGATTTCCTTGCAGGTGAAAGAGGATTTTCCGAGACAAGAGTGAGAAATGCTCTTGAGAAAACAATTAAGAAAGCTGAAGAAAAGAAAAAACAACCCACTTTAGATTCATTTTTTGGTGGATAACAGAAAGAAAAAGAGAAGAAAATGAGTGAAAGTGCTTCACTCAAACTAAAACATAGGATGCTTTCCAGTAAGTGCGGTAATGACTTTCAGCATAATTAATCCAAAACGAGTTTTCATATCAAATTTCTTTGCTGTTACAGGAACGCTGGCAAAGCGAATATATGGACAATTTGCTAACATCATCGATTTTGGTTCTTTGGAAATCATATCTATATTCTTGATTAATTCCGGCAGCATACCTGAAATAGAAAGTCCTTGTACGGGATATTTGACCTCACCATTTTTAATGTACCAGCCAAATCCTGTAACAGAAAAACGACCAGAACTTCTATCAGACATATGTAAACCCATTAATGAGCGAACCATGAAGCCTTCGCGTGTTTCAGCGATCATTTCTTCTTTTGTGGAATCGCCACCAAGGATTTCTACAGTTGTAGCGCCTATTGATGGAGCAGATTTAATTGGATCACCAAATCCCATCATGCCTGAACGGGTGCTTTTCCCATTTGATTCCAAACCAAGTTTGTTTCCATAATATGAATCTAGCAAATATGTTTGAAGAATTCCTTTGTCAATCAATACTGTTTTCTCTCGAGGTAAACCTTCTCCATCATAAGTAGAGCTTGAGATTTTATCTGGAACTATTCCATTATCTATTAATGTGAGTTCCTCAACAGAAACCTGATTACCTACTTGATCTGAATAGGGGGTTGTACCAGAGGCTACATTTTGACCGCTTAATTGATTTACAAGAAGTGAAAATAAGCCACCCATAAGTCCTACTGAAGCAATTGGTTCAAGTATTAATGGAACTTCTTTTTCATAATTCATGGTTTTAGGTGCTGATGCACGTCGTGCTTCAAAAATAGCTTCTTTTGTTAAATCATTTACATCGAAATTTTCGGTTGAATTACCACCCATTATTTCAAAAGCATAATTTGGTACTAGTCCCTTTAGAGAAATAGCAGCAGCGAAACCACCATAACCACCACTTTTACCTGAAATATCTATACCGTTGGAGTTTATGAGACGATCATCTGATATTCCAAGGAATAATTGACTTTGCAAGAATTTTAAGTGCTTATCATCATTAATGGTTTCCATCATAATTGTTTGATCTTCTGCCATAACATCTGAAGTTATATCTTCTAACTTCTTGTCATACGGTACTTTGTTTACAGGTTTCTTTGAAGGCATTGGTAGAGATTTAAAATCAGGATCCTTGCCTTTAGATATTGCATTTGATATTGCTACGGTAATTGTTGATTCTATTCGTTCTTTTGTTAGTGTTTTTGTGAAACCAAATCCTTGATTTCCTTTACAGGCAACTCTGAAAGACACTCCAGAAGATATACCAGCAGTTAATTTTGGTAATTTCTTTTCAACTGAAAGGTTTATTTCACGCGAATTGCTGCTGAAGCCTTCTACTTGTTCAGCACCTTTCTTTTCTGCAAATTTTATTCCATATTCTAGTGCTTTATCTATTGTATAATATTCAGCCATTTTTTTAACCTCCAATAGTCATCACTTTTAATGCACACCAACCTCCGCCTGTTCCTGTTGGTGCACGTTGTCCATCCTTACCACAAAAACCAGTGTTTGCAGAAGGATCAGCCATGGTATTAGAAATTCCTAATAGCTTTCCAAGTGTCTCGAGGGTATTTCCAGAGAGTGTAGTAGCTCGTCGCATTTCACCTATTTCACCATTTTTTATTTCATACACTTCTGAAACGCCGAAATTAAAGGTTCCACGAATTGGATCTACTTGTCCACCACCGCCACGTTTTAGTAATGCGCCATTCTTTACTAGTGCTAGTATTTCATCTTCAGACAAATCTTGGTCTTTTGAAGCTTCCAAATATGTATTACGCATTCTGACTATAGGAAAACTTGAATAATATTCAGCTCGACAATTTCCAGTTGGTTTCAGATTGAAATGTGATGCATTTGATCTATCTGTTAGATATGTTTTCAAAATACCATCTTTGATGATTTCAGTTCTTTCCACAGCTACTCCTTCGTCATCATACTTCATAAATCCAAAGGTTCTAGATTTATAACCGGGAATGTATTCTAAGGATCCATCATCTATAAGATTCACAAAATTAGGTGAAAGTCTTTTGTTCAATTTACCTCTTAAGACACCTGCAGTTCGTATAAAATCGGCTTCTGTACTATGACCTGCTGCTTCATGAGCGAAAAGAAAGTTTAATGAACCATCTAAAACTACAGGATATTTTCCTGGTTTAATTGGTTTAGCTTCTAGACCCTTAATTGTTCTTATTTTTGTTTCTTCAGCACGTTTTACTACATCAACATAATCGAAAAGCTCGAAACCACCTACATGTCCAGCTCGACCCATTCCTTGATTTGTATCTGTCCCTTCTCGGGCTGTTGGTAACATGTAGAAATTAGTGTATGGTCTTTCTTCATAAATTAAAGTACCTTCAGATGTAGCTAAGGTTTGCCTTCTTAAGACATCGGTATAGAATAGCCTTGTTGATTTGATTTTGTTTTCTTCATCTCGCAGATGCTTATCTGTTTCTAATACAAGTTTCATTTTTTCTTCAAAAGAAACGTCTTGTGCTGGTTTTTTCTGCTTAATTACAACTTTATCCTTTACAACATCAACAGGAGCAAGTTCTACCTTGTCTTCTGATAATTTCTTTGATGTTTTTTGGGCACTTAATGCCATTTGAAATACATCTTTGTAATGTTCTTTAGAACCATAAGCGAAACCTAAAACACCATCTATAAGTAAACGAATTCCAATGCCAGCTTCAGATCCTGCTGATGAGGTCTGCACTTTTCCATCAATAACTTCTATTGAAGTATAAAGTGAATCTTCATCCCTTATGTCCACATAAGTTGCATTTTCTTTTGAAGCCATTTCGAAAATTTTCTCATATAAACTTTCATCCAAATTTCAAAACCGCCTAACATATATTATTTTTACTTTTGAATAAGAAAGTAAAATCAGTTTAAAAATAAAACTCACAATTCGTAATTAGAAAATTTTAAGGTTCAGGTGGTTTAATTGAACAGATTTTGCTCATTTGTCCAGTTAAAACTCTGATTTCGTGTTTATCAGATAGGACACCGGTTATCTCTTCTTTAAATGATCCTTTTTTGTCTGTCTTTTTGGTATAAACTGGTTGCTCTGTTTCCGGATTCAAACCGAAGAATAATGAAATTTTAGGGGATGCTTCAAGACGTATTATTTCATTTTTTAATTTTGATACTTTTTTGATTGTAACAACTGCTTTCTTTGTTTGATGAGATATTGAAATCTCTTGCCCTTTATCGCTTTCTGAAAAAATATTTCCATTTATAGAACCTATAACTTGCAATACCTTACTAGTTTTGGAATCAATAACTTCTAAGAGGTTATTACCAGGATGACCGATTGTTTCGAAAGTTATTGCTCCAGATTTAGAGAATGTTTTATCTTGAGGGGGGAATGCAGTAAATCTTATTTTTGCTCCCTTATATTTACTAAATCCATTTATTGATACTTTTAAACCAAGTTCTTTTCTCGTTGGATCATATTTTTCAGTCACAGCGAATGTTATTGTATAAGCCAATTGATTTCAACTCTATCCGTTTTTGAATAAACTAGTATGACATTATCCACACTATAATAAATAAATTGCCTTGAACTCTCGACCAAGGGTAAACAGAAAAGTATCCTAACCTTCTACAGATAATCCTTCTGCAATTTGATAATAATGGATTGCTAAATCATTTTGATCCATTAATGCATATAATGCACTAATTCTTATCCAGATAATTTTATTTGATGGATCTTTTGACGCTGCTTCATGCCAGCATTGCAATGAGCTTTCAAATTGTGCTTGATAAAACAGTGATTCAGCTAAACAACACCAATAATTTGGATCTATGCTGTTTTCTTCAATAATTGCATTCGAAAAGATTTCTGTTGCAGTTGCGAAATCCCGGTTTTCTAAAGCAATTTTTCCCAAATCGATATTTCTTATTATTTCACATGCCATTTTAGTGTGACCCTTTCTCTTTTCAGGAGATCCGACTCCTAATAGTAATTAGGTATTTATCTTTAAAAAGGAGCAACTAGAGATGGAGATAACCGAAAGTATTTTAGTTTTTAGAATAAAAAGAACTGAGAGTAGTAACTTAGAGCTTTAGCCCAAGGGTACTACAATGATAGGATTAACTTTTATCTTCGTCCATAGCCATAAGAATAACCTGGAGAATAGTAATATGATTCTTTCTTCTTTGAAGTTAGAGCGATTAGTATTGTTACTAACAGAAGTAATGCACCAAGTGGTATAGGAATTAATCTTGTGTTTGCTGGTACACCAGAAGCTTTCATTCCTAGAAACCAAACAATTGGTTGTCCTATATCAGCGATAAATGCTAAGCCAAAGAAAAGGCTTGAAAGTTTCAATTTGAAGAAGGCAACAATAATACCTACAAGTATCATTCCCATGCCCACATACCATAAAATCATCATAAATGTACCAGTTGCCAAACCTAAAAATGGTTCAGCTGTGAAAGCAGTATTCCAGGCATTGGGATCAAAAAGGCTTGCACCACCTGTTACGAATTTGAAGAATCCAAAACCAGATTCACCACCTATTTTTGCATCATAGAATCTGCCTTGAAATTCAAGGGTATAATCAGCTGGATCAACACTTGTGTCAGATACAACTAGAAGACTTACTGGGACTAAGATGAGAGTTACAGCTGCGAAGATTATGACTATTGCTTTACCCAATTTCATTCACCGAAGTTTATTTTATAACCTAATGATAAATTAGGTAATCTTATATTAAATCCTTTGTTTTTGGACATAGATTGCATACCTTTGCACTTTTTTCTGCTTTAATTTTGTGAGGCCTCACTTTGAGCTTGTTTTAATGCTCAGGAATACAGGACATGTTTCTTTTGATTTCATTCATTTGCTGAGATCTGTGTTGGGTGCAGGTGATCTATTCAAGGAAATGATTGATGAGTAGCAACAAGGGAATTCTGTCTTTTTTTGATTTCATCGGCTATGCTTGTATCTGATAATTTTTCTACTTCTACAACAACTATGGTAAAATCGCAACTAGAACAATTTAATACCGCAATTTCTTCGCTCTTTATTTGATATAAATGGACTTTTGGTTTAAGGGTGCAGTCACATTCTAAACATCTTTCACCCCAGACATCATGAATCAATCGTTCTTGGTGTCCATTAATTTGTGACATCATTTTTCATCACTCACTAGTTATTTCGACAAAATTCCTTTTAAAGGAATTAACTAGTGATACGAACGCACAAAAAACAGATTATCTGTGGAAAAAATAGGAGAAGAAATTATCTAAAAGGGTCTAAAATGCCTTTCCTTGATAATTTCTTTGTTAGCTGAATAATTTGGCCCGGGATTTTGCTTATTCTTGAGATCTTTTATCCACTCAACTAGTTTCCTATCTTCATCAGGATCCAAACCTTTCACCTCAAAGATAAGAATATTGAAGTTTAAGCCGGCTTTTTGCCATAATTCATACATAGCAGTTGTTCTAGGTCCGATATGCTCTGCAAGTTGTTCTCGAGGATTAATTGTAAATTTGTGTAGTTCCTTCATAACATCTTCTGAAAAAGCGAATTTTGATAAGAAGAAAACATTATTTGAAAAATCACTATCCGACCATAAGGCATCAACATTTATACCTCCGACATCAGCAATCACTTTCTCTACTTTATCATAAACGATTTCCTTTGAATAAACATGAAGCTTGTCAAGTTCTTTCCAATCTATGTTTTCAGATGAAACCCACATCAATTCTTCTATTTTTCTTCCTAATCTCTGATGAGTTACAGAGCGCCACCTAAGCTTTATTGGTAAATCTCCTTTTGTAGCTAAATATTGTATTACTATATGTCCAAGCGCTTCACGATCATCATAGGATGCTTTGGGTTGTTTAACTTCAAATAAACTAGGTCTATAAGGAACTGCCTTAGATAATACTCGAGAGATTTTCTCGAAATCACCAGGGGATTTCTTATCATAGAGCCTTTTACCTTCTATCTCCTTGACTTCTCGCAATTTCTTTACCGGACCAACTTCTCTAATCAATTCTCTATTGAGAACACTATCTAAAGCTGATAACCAATTCTTGCGACCATCCAAATCATGCTCTGAGCGCTTAATTGTAAGAAATTCTGAATTAAAAGCTTCACTAAATATTTTCATTAGTTGATCTGATGTAGGATAATAAGGAGCATTTGATGGCAACGAACAATCCAGAATAAGTATTCTGCCTTCTGGCATTACTTCCTCTAAGTTTTTACCAAGATATGACTGGCGTTCTTCACTTGTTAAACTACCAATTATCTTTTCCGTGACGTTTTGAAAAACAACTCTGTTTTCTTTCAAGAATTTTTCATTTTCTCTTGTAGCTTCTAGTAAAAACATGGGATCTAAATTTTCTTGAGACCAAAAAAGGCTGCCAACCAATGCACCCCTTTTTCTAAAGGATTTATAGATTTTTGATAAATAGCTATCTATAACTTCTTTGAGTTCTTGGTATTCTTGAAAAGGGATATTTTTTGCTTTCTCTCGCCAATCAGCTAATCCAACAATTGCTAGATACCATCGTCTTGGTATTTGAATTTTCATCATTTGAATTACTCCACAAACAGATTGTTACTTTCTAGTAACAAATAACATTTCCAGATATTAAGATTGTTTTAAGGGAATATGAAACAATAGAAGTATTATGTGAAGGTTACTATTGTAATTCCCGTACCACCAGCAATCAACGATATTGCTATCAATACTATACCCTTTACTACTGTTTTTTTCCCACCCTTATCATCCCAACCAGTTGCCCATTTTATAGCTCCGACAATTGCTAATACAACACCGAGGGCAAAACAGATAGCAATCAGAAAAGCAACAGCATTAGAAAAAATTCTTGTGAAATTATCTGGAAGCTCTTTGATTTTATCCAAGAAATTATTCAAATCTAATATCATTAATTGATAGCTATTACCTTGCATGATATCGCCTAAAATTGATATTCGAAAATCAACATAAAAAGACCACAAAAAAGCATCAATTCCCCAACAAACGTTAACGTTAAATGTAATAGAGAAAATGATTACTTGACATGAATGACGATGAACAACTAATTCCTGAAGGAGAGGAAGAATCCTCAATTGATTTAACAAAATTACCACAGGTGAGGAATCTTTCCCCAAGCAAAATTGCAGACCAATTTTGGTGTGAAATGCAGCTCCATTTACGTTTGCATCTTGGAATGGACCCCACAGAGGAAATGATTGTAGGATCACAAATCCATCGATTATTAGAAGAAGAATTAGGACCAATTGTTGAGGTAACTGTTACAACCTTAAATGATGGTATTATTGCTTATGTTCTACAGATTTATACTAAATTACAAACTCTAAAGAAGATGGGAGTTACTCGAGAGCTTCCGGTTATTGGTAAAATTCAAGATATGTATTGTCTAGGAATTATAGACCAATTAGCATTTGAAACTTCACCGGAAGATCAAAAACAAATGGTAATTACAGATTACAAAACAAGAAAATCCAAAAGAGCGCCAACGTATGAACAAAAAAGAAGAAATCGCATTCAATTACAAGTATACTGGCATTTGCTAAACAATTTAAAAAATGGAAAATTTACAATTGATATGTTTAAAGATTATTTTGAGATGCCAGATGTCTTAATACCTTCAGAAGAGTTACTGGTCCAACTTCCAGAAGAACATAAAAAATTGCTGGCAGATATAGAACCAACAAAGCTATTATCTGAAGCCTTTGAAATATTCCGTGGTTTGCCAACACTCACTGAAGAGCTAAATGCAATCTATTTGTATCAAGTAGATCAACAACACGTCCATACTGATAGAACATTTTTCCATGAGGAAAGTTTTGAGGTGGATATGGATTGGGCTGTCGAGTATTGGAGAGGTAAAAGAACTCCTGGTGAATGTCCTCAACAATGGATGTGTAAGTTTTGTCAATTCACTGATGATTGCTCACACTATCAAAGAAAAAATATGAATAAAAAAGAAAACAAAAAGAAAGAAGACTAAGACAAAAGAATTATTTGTCTTGTAAGTATTTTTGCCGTTTCTTTAAGGTTTTCAACAACTCAACTTTGATTGAGGATCGAATCACATCTGCATCTATTAGACCAACAACAATCAATGAATCTTCTTTTTCAACTACTGCTAATCGATTGACATTGGTTTGTTCCATTAAATCATCAGCTTCAGCTAAAGTTGCTGATTTATGTATAGTGACCACGGGTTTAATCATAAAATCTTTAGCTTCTATTTCAGGTGAAAGCATTCCACCTTCTTTTAGAATTAAACGTAAGACATCTCTTTCAGTGATTATCCCGATAACTTCACCAATACTAGTAACAAAAACACAGCCTTTATTCGACTGTAAGAGAACTTTGGCAACGATTGTTACACTATCATTTTCATCCACCATAGCAGGTGGAACCATAGCAGCTTCTACTAGAGATTTTGTTGTAAGAGACATATTCTTCACTTTTGAATTTTATTTTACAATACAAACTATTGTTCTTAAAGATAATTAATACTAATGCCTTTTAATTGTTAAGATTTATTATGTAAATAATTTTTTAATTAGTGCTTTATATTATTTCTACGTAATCATCAAGTTAAGATTTAATCACTAACAAATCGTGTGGAAAAAGTATGAATCTAAAAAAAACAGTAATAAAGACTTGTTTTCTTTTTCTGACTCTTCTCTTTGCAACAAGTTTTCTCTTAGTAGCAAGCACAAGTTTTGAAGACATTACACCTGAAGAAGCAAAAAGGAGAATCGATTTAGATCCAACTATTTTCATACTAGATGTTCGATCTTCTATAGAATTTCGAGATGGTCACATTAGTGGAGCAGTTAACATTAATGTTTACTACATAAACAGCTATGCCTATATGCTGCCGGAAGAAAATGAAACGGGAATCATTGTATATTGTGACAATGGTCTCAGATCAAAAAATGGAGCCCAAAAAGTCGCAGATTTAGGGTACACAAATGTTTCAAATATGTTAGAGGGATATTTTGAGTGGTTAGATTTAGGATATCCATTTGTAACCGGAACTGAAACTTCTCTAATAACTCCATCAACGAATATTGGGCTTGCAAGTATAATTTGTGTATCAATTATTGTGTTAATTATTTGGAATGTGAAATTATTAATTAAAAGTAAACGTGTTTGAGTTATTAGTTGTTTACACGAATTGCTTCTTATAAAATTAATTAATTTGCTATTTTTAAACAAAATTTCAAAGTAGTTAGTTGATCATTGCATCAACGGTCAGGTGAATAGACACATGTTAATTATGGGAAACAGGGGATTACTGAAATTAAAACTAAGAATCCATAGAATGAAAAATCATATTTTATTATCTGAATGGCAATCAATTCGATTAATGAATAGTGATTGTATTCCAAATGAGGTAGTAAATTGCCACTCATGCGATCTTGCCAAATGTCTTTGTTATTTAACGTATGAGGAAATTATTACTACTGAATTGCTTAATCGTGGATTATTTGATTTTGCCATAAATAATTGTTTGAGATACAAAGTGCCACACATCTATGAATATTGAATTGTCGAAAAATTTTACCTTAAAAGAAAGCTGGAAAATTAAAAATTACCTGTTGGAGAAAAAAAAGAAATGGTTATTGATGATTTATCCAGAAAAAACACTATTCAAATCCTAAAACATATTCAGGCTGAGAAAGGATTCAAGAAACTGACTGAGATTCAAAAGAAAGCTTATCCTCAAATTTTCTCAGATAGAAACTTAGTGGTAGTGGCTCCAAGTGGGGCAGGTAAAACTTTAATCGCTGAATTAATTGCATTAAAAGATTTAATCAGTGATAATAATGAGATCACTCCAAAAATAACAGAAAATTATTCCACCCAAAGCAAGAACGAAACTGAAATTTGCAGTTCGAAAACAATTTTTTTAGTACCTTTGCGAGCTTTAGCTGAAGAAAAAGCAAATAGTTTAGTTATGGATTATCGTCACTTTAATTTGAAAATTCATATGTCAATGTCTGAAATTGACTTCAATGAAGAGGAAATCAGAAAATGTAATATTTTAATTTCAACTTATGAAAGATTTCGTACAATAATTGGTAGAATGCCAAATCTGATTGCTCATGTTAAGAATGTTATAGTTGATGAATTTCATTTACTAGGAAACCAAAATCGAGGTCCAGTTTTAGAAGCTATTTTGACTACTCTCCTTGGTAAAGTTCGTTTAATACTTCTTTCTGCTACCATAGCAAATCCAGAGGATGTAGCAAAATGGCTTGATGCAATCCTATTATACAGTGAAGAAAGACAAATTCCTCTTGATTTCGATATATTACCATCATTGGATCCTGATAAAGAGGTTACTCGTATAATATCAAATAACATTAAGAATAGTTCACAAGTACTAATTTTTAGTGGAACAAGAACTAAAGCAGAGGAGTACGCAGATTATTACTCAGATTTTATACACAAAAAGAGTAAACTTACAAGCAATGGTGAAACTCAGAAAATTGAAGCATTCCTACAAAGTCTTTCTTTACCAAAAGACACTCTTGGAAACAAACAACTATATGAATTAGCAAAAAAAAGGAACTGGATTCCATCATGCAGGTCTGGGCAGGTTAGCGAGAAAAGCTGTTGAGGAACTTTTCCGTCAAAATCTCATAAAAGTCCTGTTTTGTACTGAAACATTGGGAGCAGGTGTAAACCTTCCTGCTCGAGAGGTTATAATTTTTGATACAAAAAGATGGAATAATGAATGGCTCAATAGAAACGTTTTCCATCAAATAGGTGGAAGAGCTGGGAGACCAGGTTATGATATATATGGTAAATGTACCGTTCTGGTCAGTGACTCTAGAGAGAAAAAAAAGATCCGTCAGAGATTTTGGCAAACTAATGAAGAATCTTCCAGAACAGATTCTCCACACACTTCTACTAAACCAAGATTTGATGAAATCAATAGTATGTTAATTTGCAGAGATGAGTTAGAGAAATTAGTTTTATCGCTTATTTACAATACCAAATCTACATTCCAAGATTTGCTAAACCTTCTGAATAAAACCTTTTTCGATTTTAATAGGTGGAAAGCATCAAAGAAAAAGGATTCAACCCTTGAGGAATGGCAAAAAGAAAGTAAGGAATCATTCAAGATTCTACTCAAACAAAGTGAAAATTTCGATAATAATAAATTATTAGGATTGGAAAGATTATTTCTTGATAGTGATCTTGAAATCACAAAAACAATAGATGGGGACGAGAGTCAAGCTATATACATTAGGGATAATAAAACACAATATACAATTTCTTTGGAAGAAGATCACATATTTTGCTCATGTTCAAATCAAAGTTTCTTGTGCAAGCATAGAATCTTTGTGTTTAAGCATCTACCTTTGAATACAGTGAGGAGGATTTTAGATAAAGAATTCTCTATATTAGAGAAGCTCATTGTTAATGGGTATATAGTTGAGAATACAAAAGGGGAATTTCGAACCACAACAAAAGGAAGTATTTGTGCTGAAATGGGTGTAACAAGAAAGAAATTTGAACAACTAAAGAATTGGTTGATGTATGATGTTGTATCAACGAATCCAAATCTAACTGAACTGCTATACTTCTGTGTTAAAATAATCCCAAAAATTGAAGATAGTGATTATTTTGTAGATAATCTGAGTTACAAACGCCCAATATATGAGCACGTAATTCTTGGTAGAGAAATTTTAGAAGTGATTAGGAAACACCAGCTGTATGAAGGAGATCTATTACGTGTTGAAGTAAGTCTTAAATCACTCATTGCTGCATTAACTCCCCTTACAGAATATTTGGGACTAACTAAATTATGTCAACAATTCAAAGATTTAGATAAAGTCCTATCAGAAGCACTAAGACATTCTTTCTAAAAAGGGAATCAATTTTTATGGTCCAGCAGTTATTTTCTTATCAAGTGATTTGAAAGTAAGCAATTTAAGACTTGATAATGATATGAACGGAATTGAGATTAAGAGAAAGATAGCTCCAACCAAATAGGAATATTGATATCCGTTTTGTAAGAATTGAGCAAGGACTCCTCCAATAATAACTCCGGGGATTTGGGCGAGTGTTCTCACTAAATACAACAACCCAATAAATTGACCTCTTTTTCCAGCTGGAGCAAGACTATGCATTAGTGCTCCCCTTGAGATGATATCTGCAGTATTGGCAATACTAAATGGTACAATAAACAAGATTCCAATCACTAGAGGATTACTGTTTCTAAAGAGAGGTGTTAAGGCAAAAAGTCCGGTTGTTACAGCAAAGAATGCTCGAGAGATAATTAAGAATCTGTGCTTGTTTGTTTTATCAATCAAAAAACCGAAAGGTATTGAGAAGAGCAGAGAGATGATCGTCATTACTGTAAAAATAATCAAAACTTCGCCGTTTTGTAAAGATAAACCTAATCCAATCAATTCACCACTCGCGGGATTATTTGCTTGTGTTAAAAATATAAGAAGAAATGGAATATAGCAACTTATACCAACATGAAGAAAGAAGTGACTAATAAGGAATCTAAAGAAATTCTTTTCAGATTTCAAACTACTTAACCGAAAAGTTTGTTTTATTTCAGCAAACCATTTCTTTGGTTTGGTATCAATTTTAGATTCCTGAAAGAATAAACCTACAATGAGAAAACCTAGAGAGCAAATTGCCCCAGCAGCAAAAAACACATTTGAAGAGGATTTTAACAGCATTATCGCAAATCCTGCTACTGTTCCAAGCGAAGTACCAAAAAGAGCGATAGCATTTGTTTTACCAAGTTTTTGATCAGATGTTACGTCAGGTATTAATGAATTATTGCAAACGAAGGCTGCAGTGTTCATAATACTCATTACAACATTTAAGCCAACAATAATAGCTATGGATTTACCCAATGGCAGTAAGAATAAAAGAAGGGTTGATGAAGTTCCTCCAATAAGGATGAAAATCTTTCTTCTCCCAAAATCGAGTCTTAAATTGTCACTAATCGATCCTGCAATTATACTTGCTATGGCTCCTGTAATTGCTACAAGACTAACCATTAATGAGATTATTAATGGAGTATATTTTGTTAAATCAGCTATGTAATCATTCAAAAATTGCCCTTGAATTGCAAAAAATATTGACCAAATAAAAGCACCTAGGGAAATGAGAGCAATATTTCTGTTAGTAGTGGTCGACATTGAAAACCTCTTATCTTTTCTACTAAATTGTGTATTTTCTTGATCAAGAGAATATTTTATTGGAACTGGTTCGGATTTTAGTTTCCGATTCAAGCGGGAACTTTTGACTTTTTTCCAGAAGCTTTCGATTTAGGTTTTTCCTCTTTTGTGATTTCCGTTGGAGCTTCATCTATTGCATTGAGGTCAGATTCTACATCCATGATGGTATTTTCAATTTTCTTTTTCTCTTTATCGGAAGCTTTTTCAGTTTTCTTTGTTGCTTTTTTGGTTGTAGTTTTCTTCACTGGCTCTTCTTTCGTTTCTTTTTCTTCTTTGAGATTAGCTATTTCGTTTATTCCTGCTAGCAATGGACTTGATACTGGCTCTTCAATCGCTTCTTTGTCTTTTGTTTTCTGAGTCGACTCGCTTTCTTTTTCAGGGATAACTTCTTCATCGAATATTCCCATACTAGTAATAAAGAAGTCAGCAGTTTCATTTGGTAACCAAGCACAATCATCTATTTTTGCTCGTCGCATATTTCCTTTTAACTTCTTCATGAAAATCCTGATATCAGAAGCATGAGCAACAACATGACCTCCAGCAGCAATTACTGGAATAAATTGAACTGAAGGACCAATATTAGCTATAACTTGGTTTGTGAAGATTATGGAGGTATTAAATGCAATTGCTATGCGTTTTAACAAACCAATTAATCTCCCGATTTTTTTCTGTCGGACAGGAAGTAAATTTAATTCATGAAATTCTGTACGAAATGGGGCCATTAATGAATCAATAACTATAAGTCCCGGATCCAAAGCCTGAACATATCCCGGTAAGCGGTCAATTGCTTGATTCAGATACCTAAGTTGTTCTGCTTGTACAACGAAGAAATTATTTAGAAGATCTTTTGGATCTATTTCGAACCGTTTGCCGATTTCTTGAATATGTTCAGCTTGAAATGAATTTTCCGTGTCGATGTAGATAACTGGTCTTCCTAAACCTCCTTGGTCTTCTGGGAGTTGAGCTGTTACAGCACAAGTTAAACAAGTTTGAGTTTTTCCAGTTCGATATTCTCCATTAATTTCTATAATCGTACTAGTAGGCATTCCCCCGCCAAGCAAATCATCCAGATTTTTTGAACCAGTTGTAAAATATTTTCTTTTTTTCATCAATCTTTCTGACTGATCAGCTGCTTTTTGGAATAATGGACCTCTGAAATTATCATCAGCAGCTCTAACTAAAGCTACTGCTGTCTTCTCACTTATATTTGGTATAGCAGTTATTTCCCCTTCTGTTAAAACACTCAAAACCCTCGCATCAAAAATGCCAAAATCTTTGAGTGCTTTCAAAGTGATTTTTGGTATACCATATTTTTTTGTGTTTTTCTCAATAAATTTCTCAATTGCTGTATCTTGATTCTTTTTTACTGCCATTAAAGTCACATTCTTTTATGCTCTCTAATAAACTCAAAGGTTATTTTCTTTTTAAATATACAAAAAGAATGGAGCCCTCGACTTTAAGACACATATTTATTTTAGGTAGAGCGAAAGTTTATTTGATAGTGTAAAACGTCTGTAAATCATTAGAAGATACTATTCCTGGGTGAAAGATTTGGAAGAAGAGCAACACACAATAGAAACACCGGTAGATGAAACAATAAAAGAAACATTGGAAAAAGCAATAGCGGAAACTATGGAAGAACAAGAAACAGAGATCATTGAAGAATCAGTCGAGATCGTTAAGGATGAGACACCATGGTTGTTTTTTGATTATTCAGGAACTTTAGTGGATACTGTAAATGCCTTATCAAGAACATATACAAGATTTCTTGGCAAAGAATTTCCTCCAGATAACGTGAAGAATTTGTATAAAGATTATCCTAAATTAGGCAAAATAGCTTTGATGAGAAAGTACAAGTTCAATCCCTTGAAGCATTTGTTTGGGGGTAAGAATAAAATCGATGAAATTCGCAAGGAAGAGTTTTGGGTTGGAGTTCGAGCTTTCCCAGGAATACCAGAAGTCTTATCACGATTACAGAAAATCGTTACTGCAAAATTAGCTATTGTTACTCATGAAACAGAATTAGATGATGAAGAAGAAAGAGTGAAGATTTTTCAGAAATTTGGCATTCCAATAGTATTTGATGCAATAATTACAGATTACTCAAATAAGAAAGAAAAATTTGATCAATTCATTGAGGAACAAGGAATAGTCAATGGAATATGTATTGGGGATACACAATTTGACCTTGACTTAGGCAAAACACATAATTTTAGTACTATAGGAGTTACCTGGGGATTTTCATCTCGAGATGAATTTTTAGCAGATTTTGTTATTGATGACCCTCGAGAATTACTTCAAATAGTTATGAGTCTTTTACATCAAATTGAACAGAAAAAATTACACGGGGACCCCATATAGAAAGGAATACCAGGCGATTTATATGGATATCAAGAAAATTAGAGCTGAATTAAAATCTAGAAATAAAGAATCTCGAGAAGCTGCAATAGATCAATTAGCTTTTGCTCAAGATCCAGAAACGATCCCTGACTTAATAAGAATTTTAGAGAAGGATCGTGAAGGAAGTATTAGACGAAGAGCTGCTCTTGCACTTGCTAGAATTGGTAGTGAAGAATGTGTAGATGCACTTTATGTAGCAGCAAAAAAGGATTCTGATGATGAAACTAGAAGGAATGCTGCTATTGCTTTGGGGAATCTTGGTGATGAAAGAGCAATATTACCACTTTATGAATTCTATACATCACCTAGAAGAGAGACTTTTTCTGATAATTTGGATCGAGCTAGAGTACACAAAGTTCTAATTGAACTCTCCGAAAAGAAAGCTCAAAGATCTATAGAAGAGTTAGTAGAATGGAGAAAGGGAAGAATAAAAAGTAATGATTAGAAAAATTACTATGTAGACTTTCTCCCAAAAACTTCAAAATCATTCAATACTCGAAGAATTTCTTCAAATCTATCTTCTGGAATAATATTGATTATTTTCTTAATTTTGCTTTTTGTTATACTTAGGCCTATCACAACAATGAGAATCGGAAGAAGGAAAACGAAAATAAAATACCACCAATTTATAATCCAACTTAGAACATCTAAATCCAGGATAAAAGCATACACCCCTAATCCCGTTATGATTATTAGCTCAAAAATAACTGTAGCATTTAGAGCATATTGCCATGCTTTGTGTTTTCTTAATAGTGATCGAAAAGTAATCGGATCAAAATCTTTTGTCGCTTCTTCTGAAATCTCATGTTTAACACCAAATACTTGTCTCGTATATATTAGCAAATATTTGATGTCAACTAAGGTCATATTTTCTATCCCACCTTGTTTTCGTGCCCGATTTATGAACCATTTTTTTAATCTATCCCAAGCAGAGAAAACACAATGTAAAAACAGGAAATAAATAAAAACAATAACATCAGCAATTAGAAACATATAAGCAAACTGATTCTCTCGTAATCCAAACATAACAATAGCCCAAATAAAAAAGTACAAAAGTGGTATAAATTCTAAAGAAAAAATTCTCGCATTCCAACCAGTTACAAAACCAAGAAGGTATAGGATGCGATGAGAGACGAACTTTTCAAGGTCGCTCTCGCCGCTCAAGATGATCGATTTCAATGATTCCTTCACTACTTTCGTAGAGACAGGTATTTTGGCCGATTGTGATTGTTCACCGTTCAGAGCTATTATGCCTCCCCGACTTGACAATATTCAATAATGAAGTCGAGGACTTTTTGTTTTTCTTTCTCATCTAGTTCTCTGATCATGCCCAGTATTTCCCGGAATGATAATGACATTAAATTCCCAAATACTCCTCTACTTTCAATTTCACTTTTGAGTTCTTTGGGTAAGGCCTCTTCCTTCACTTTACTTATTTCTTCTTTCCCAATAATATTAACTTTTAGAGTATAGAATTTGGAAGGACCAAATGGTGCGGGAATGTGGTCGACGATTTTATATTTGATCAGAATTTTCATAATTTTTGAGATAAATTGTGGTGTTTTGTGAGTTAGCTTGGCAAGTTGAGCTCCTGTTCTTGGATTATCAATCAGTAATTCAACCATTTCTTTTTGTGCCAAAGTTAATATTTTAATAGATTGTAAACCCACCATTGCAATAGTATCCTCATCTATCCTTAATAGCTCTGTTGAGGATTTTTTTCGTGCTTCTGTGATGTTCTTTAGAAAATTATTTATCTCATTTTCAAAGGATTGCAATTGACTCTACTCCTAATGCACATAAGTAGATACTACTAAACTAACGGGGTTGATATTATTTATAAGTTTTGGGTCGATTGTTAAAACTTTAAATCTATAATAAAGAGCTCCAAGGAATGATAAATTATTGATATCTTGGTCTTTTAACGTAAACAACAGCAACAGTCATAATTATACCTAAAATAAACCCTACAATTACAACTTGATTAATAGGATTACTAAATATTGATTCAAGAAAAGCCGGAAGAACATTCAAAACTAAAGCTGAGATTTGCTGAGGTGTTTCAATAGCAAAGGCATTTGTAACTGGTGAAATATCTTCTCGATAATTATAAGGAATACAGCTAGTGAAGAAGCCAGTTTTATCATTCAAATCTATTGAATCTTCATAGAGATTTTCACTAAAGAATGTTTTAACTATTGCATCTTTGCCTTCACAAATAGCAGAGAGTTGGTATTGGTTATCTTCAAGTAAATCAGCTTGAAATACCAACATGGATTGAATCAATGGGTCAAGCAAGTCTTTATTATTAGTTAAATGGAAAAGATCGTTTAATAGAAATAGATAATCCCATTGATAAATCTTTGAACGTCCTAAACATGTATAAACATCATAATGATACAACCAATCAGGAATTTGATCTGGCAACATATCGCTTTGAGTCATATCAACTGTTATAGAAACATCACTTATTGCATAAAAATGACTGCCACCTGTATCTAGTAAATTATTACCAATAATTGAATTCTTTGGAATTCCAAAAGTGGTGTGATCTATATTATCAAGTAATAAATTAGCTAATGAGTCCAAGACACTGTCAACACGATTCTTTAAGAAACTCATTTCATCACTTTGTGTATAAGTAGCAAGATCTCTTTTCACTTGTAAAAGAAATTCCATAACAAACATTGAACCTTTGAATCTTCTCAAACCTTCTGGCAAGATTTCAGGTAAAACAAGATCAGCATCATTTATTAGAGGATCAGCAAGAAGTGCAACGTCTAAAGAAGTTCCAAAATATGGACTGAACGCAAATCCACTATCCTCTCTTTGGCTATTTATGATCTCACTAACAAGACTAAAGGCATTTCTTTCCTCAATTTGAAGTGTTGAATCTCTCACAAATGAATGAGATAGTACTTTATAGACATCTATAAGACCAGGGATATCCCCAGCACCTTGAAAAGTTCTCATATTGGTTATTTTTAGAGGAGCTGTTTCCGTTTTATATTGGGTTAAATCATTTTCCGAATCTTGCTTGTCGATAAGATATTTTTGCCACATATAGGTATAACCAGAATAACTCTGATCTAATGGTGTCCAAGAAACACCAACATATGGATCAAAAACATAAACAACTGACTCAAAAATCATTCCAATATGCGAAGCATAATCATTGGTAATTTTCTGTGTTATTTCGGATAAGCTTGGATCAGTTATTTGAAATAATTTATAACTGCTTGGATTCCAAGCAAAGGAGTTTGGTGAAGAAAGTTTCTTGATGTACATTAAGTATTCTGAAGCTATTTGAGGAGAAGTATAAATGTAATTTTGGAAGTCAAGATAATCATCTGTGAAAATATCTGTTGTAGCAAAACTCTCATTATTAGCCATTTTATTGAAAGAATCCCAACTAATCCATTTGTTGTAATTAGTATCAATATGCGAATTGCCTATTCCTGCGACAGCGAATTTTGGATCATTAAGAGCATATCTATTAATTGCATTCCACCATTTGTTTACAGCACCTGATATAAGTGAAATTGATGCAGATTCAAAAAAGGTGAAATATGGCATAAATTCTACTGCTTTTAATATCTTGGATCCTAGAACCATGGTGTCACATAACAAGGAAACACGGTCATTGATAAAATCGTTATCCAATGTTCTTACAAATTTATTCCAAAATGTGCTGAAACCATTTTCATCAGGTGTCATTAAATTCAGAATATGAATAATTTGATCATTAGTTGCTACATTGTAATATAACCAATTCACGATTTTTTCAGTCATAAAAATCCATTGTCTATTGAACAGATATTCTTCTTGTTGGTTTCCTACAAATTCTAGAGCAATATTTACATTATTTTTAAGAATTAAATATTGCATTTCAATGTCGTGAGATAAACCTTCTAACCAAATTTGAAAATCTAGTTCTTGTAAACCTTCATCTCCATTTGTTATATCACCAAGATCCCCATAACGAGAGAGATTGAATGGATTCTGATAATTCCAGAGAAAAATCCCTTCTCTTTCATTAAAAAGTGAAGATATACTTGATGTTGCAGCTTTTATTTGTTCAATTATATCCTCACTTGAAAAGTCATCAAAAGAATATGTGAATGAATAACTTTGAGGTAGAGAGGTACCTAGTATTTGAGCTACAAAAATAACTGCCATAAGAAAGAAATTACCCATCATTCTTTTTCTTGAAATGATAAGTTTAGCCACTGTCAGGTACCTCTTCTAAACTAGCCCATATAACTAGTAATATTCTCAGATCTGATATTTTTACGTTAACGTATTGTGTTAATATCTCAAAACTACTTAATAACTTATTTGTCTACTATTTTAAACATTATAAATAAATTAAATCGTAATTTTTTTTTTACAAAGTAAACAGAAAAAACAAATCAAATTTAGAAAATAGCAAAAAAAAGAGTATCCAGAAAAAAACCCCTGGATACGTCCATTATAAGAATTACTAATTTTATTTCTTCTTTGAAACTAAAGGATTGCTATCTCGACCTTCACCATGAATTTCAACGAGACCAGCACGTTCAAGTTCTTCAAGCCATTTCTTTGCTTGAGCGGGAGAAACTCCAGCTTTCATTGAAACTTGATTTAAACGCATTTCACCAAATTCTGTTAGATCTTTAAGGATTACAAATCGAGGTTCATTCTCTGCAATCTTTTGGAAGGCACGCATTTCTTCTTCTAATTTCTTGTATTCTTTCTGCAAGTCTTCAATCTTCTTCTTAGCGATGCTTAAATCTTCAACAGAACCATCAAGTCTAGTGATTTCAAGCTCTCTTTGAGATAAACGATGTTCAAGGTCTTTTATTGCTCCTTTGCTCTTTGAATCTGTGGATCTAAGTTCTTCAAGTTCTTCTTTATATTTACCAATTTTCTCATCGCGATTTGCTACATCAGTTTCCAATTTCATGATTTTATCATTTAATGAATCCATTTCTACCAAGTTTTTCTTAGCAGATTCTAATTCTTTCTCTAAATCAGCGACTTTTTGTACTGGATCAATTTTTGGTTCGTCCATTTCTACATCAGGTGTTTTTGGTGGTTCATCTTCGGACATACGTCTGAGACCTCCATATCATTCAACAATTGTCGAATCTAATTCAAAACAATTGAGAATTGGATTTTCAATTATCTATTATTACTACTTTAGATTTGATTTAAAATTATTTGGATATCGTCACAAGCGAATTAATTCACAAAAAATCATCTTTCAGTGTAAAATTGAAAAGAGACCAGAATATATTCTTTTACTAGCCTGAGAAAGAACTGATTACATTATCTACAACATAATCTATCATATCAAGGTTTGCGGAGTCATGTGTAAGAATGTTTCCCAATCCAATTGTAAGAGTATCACCTAATTCTTCTAATAAATCATATATTGCCGATTTCTCTGTGTATTTACTTCTTGCTATCAAATACCAATTATTATCAGGATTAGTGTACATAACGATTATTGAGGTTTGATTTTTACTTTGGATAATGAAGACATTATCATTATAAATAGAAGAAAACATTTGATTTAAAGCTACCATCAACCCAGCAAAAAGAACATCAGCTTCCCATTTTTCTTGGTGCCCTCTATTCGGCGACCATAATAACTCACCTGAATCCAGAGCTAGAACTGTTGTATCTAGAATGACATTAGTATCATCATTAGTATTTGGATTTTCACTCAAAGAGAGACACCTTCAATTTAGTTTTATATATGTACTATTTCTTTGGTTGTTTTTACTCTTTTTTATCTTTTTGTTAATAAAGCAACTTATAACTTTTTTAGAAGAAGAACAAAAAGAAACAAAAAGGAAATGAAATTATCATTTCCATTGATTTTCACTTTTTAGAAGTATGGGAATAGATCTATTGTTCCTCCAGATATAATTTCTACAAGGAAGATAATTAGAAATATTATTGCTAAAGAGATAATAGTCATCCAAATTGACCATTGCCAATATTTATCCGCAGAGTGTGATTGATGTGGAATAACAACTGGTGTTGTGAGTAAGTAACGTATTACGAATATGAAACCAATTGTAAGAAAGACATAGAACATCGGAGCATAAAAGCTAGCAGTGAATAATAGGAGTGCATTTGCAACTGCTGTCACACCAACACAAAGTAGTAATGACACAAAAAACAATCTAAAGAAATAACTCGCATCAAGTTTCTTTCGACCACAAATTAACCGCATACTAACATAAAGGACTAAAGTAACAACTAAAATTTCGACAATAAGGATAAGTAACCAGTACCAATCTGAAAATGCCAAAGCTTTTCACCGAATGGAAAAAGGATTAATGCTTTTTGTATTTTGTGTTTGAGGGCAAACTTTAACCGTAAAAAGTAATATTTGTAAGTTTTTAAAAAAAAATAGGAAGCGTTATGATGAGCAAGTCTGCTCTAAGCATTTGAAAGTGAATTATTTTGCTGGAATTCAATACAGAGGATGATGACAAAAAGAAACCTAATTCACTTTTTTCAAGAAGATTATTAAGATTATATTTGACTTTTAGTATTTTCAGTTTTGGTTATAACTTTGTAACAACTGCTGAATACGTTAATTTTAGGCAAATTATGGCTCAAATTGGATTTACTAGTTCTACAAAAATATCTATTCTTCTTATGTGTTCACTTTTTGCTTTGTGCTTAGGAACAATTATTGGCGGAACAATTAGTGATTCACTCAGAACTAGATTCGGGCAGAGAGCACCTCCAATACTACTAGGAGGATTAGGTGGATCGCTATTGTTCTTGTTAATACCCATAGTAACGCAGTTATCAAATAATTTAGATTTAATTTTCGCATTCTTATTGTTACTATTTATTCTCGCACACATTTTTATTGGAATTGCTTTTGCACCATGGTTGGCTCTAGTTTCCGATTTATTCAAAAAAGAAGAAAGAATAGGTGCAGGGATCTCAATTAATATACTCAGTGCGGCTGGTGCAGCTATAGCAGTGCTAATTTTTTCCAAATTAATTGAATCAAAGCTATCTTGGATTATTTGGATTATAACTGGACTTGTTTTTGGTAGTTCCGTTATTGCAACAGTTTTACTAGTTCCAAAAAATAAACTTGATTTTGAACCTATTGGACAAACTAAAGATGTATTGAAAATCCCAACAGTGATTTGGAAATATGGTGGAAAACCATGGATTCTTTTACTTCTCACCGGCACTTTATGGGCTTTTAGCACTCATCTTGTTGAAACAGGAATTGTTGATTCCTTAATTGAGCGTTTCAGTATTTCTG
>DAOVHJ010000162.1 GCA_030671945.1 Candidatus Heimdallarchaeota archaeon | reverse complement strand
TTTTATCAAATAGAATGGTATCAATATCCAAGGTTTTCTCGAGAGATTCTGCATTTTTGAATAATATTCCTAATTCAGCACCTTTTCCTGAACCGACCATTATTCCTGTGGGTGTTGCTAAACCTAAGGCACATGGACATGCAATAACAAGGACAGCTACAGTATTTAGAATTGCATGAGTATACCAATTTTGTGATGTTAGAGCTTCTCTTATTGGTGTAAATCCAAAGACACCTCCAAGAATCAACCATATTGTCAAAGTAGCAATCGCTAAGATTATGACTATTGGAACGAAATAAGCTGAAACCCTATCAGCTAATCTTTGAACAGGAGCCTTGCTACCTTGAGCATCTTCAACTGATTTGATTATTTGTGAAAGAACAGTATCAGATCCTATTTTTTCTGCTCTAAATTTGATGAAGCCATTTTTATTGATTGTAGCACCAATGACTAAATCACCTTTTTTCTTGTCAACAAGCAAACTTTCTCCTGTTAGCATGGATTCATCGACAGCAGTAATGCCTTCTATTATGGTGCCATCAACAGGTATTTTCTCACCAGGACGAACTATAACAATATCATCAACAATAACATCACTAATCAGAATGTCAAGCTCCGCTTCATCACGAATTACTCGAGCAGTTTTTGGTTGCAAGCCAAGTAGATTTGCAATAGAGTCAGATGTTCTGCCTTTAGCAATTGCTTCTAGATACTTACCAACTACCAAAGCTGTTAGAATAAACGCTGCGGATTCAAAATACAGTGGTCCTCCAATAATCAAAGAAACAACACTGTATATGAAAGCAGCACTACTACCTAATGAGACTAGGACATCCATGTTTGTTGTAAAATGAGTTACCGCTTTGTAAGCACTTTTGAAGAACGGCCATCCAACATACAAGTAAACTATTGTTGCTAGAACTAAACTAGAATATCTAACTGAGTCTAACTCCATAAATGTATCAATACCCATATCGATAAACATGAAGACCATAAGAGGAGTTGTGAAAATTGCTCCAACAATCAAACGATTTCTATAATGTAATCGTTCTTCTCGCTCTATTCTTCTCCTTTGACTAAGTGCATCTTCTTCTATTGATTTCTCAATTTCATAGCCAACACCTCTAATTGCTTTTTCAAGAAGGAAGACATTGACTAAAGCAGGATTGAATTCCACAGTCGCTTTTCTCGTTGCAAGATTAACTGCTGCAGAAATAACACCTTCAACTTTCTTTAACGCATTCTCAACATTCATTGCACATGATGCGCAAGTCATGCCAATAACAACTAATTCCACTTTTTCTAATCTAACACCATAACCAATACTTTCAATTGCTTCAATTAATACTGCTTCATCAACTAGGTTAGGATCAAATGTAACAACTGCTTCATTTGTAGCAAGACTAACAACAGCATTTTCGACTCCTTCTCTTTTATTCAAACTTCTTTCAACTGAAGTACTGCATGCTGCACAAGTCATGCCAGTAACGCCAATCTTTATTTTTTTCTTAGTTTCTTCGGATTCTGTTTCTGCCGTGGGTCTCACCAAATTGAAGTTTCTTTTAAGCTTCTCCTTCTACCGTATAACCGAGATCTTCAATTACTTCAGCTATTTTTTCCATTCCTATTGATTTTTCATTATAGGTTACATCTGCTGTGCCTTTTTCATGATCGGCTTCGGCATGCTCAATACCATCTAATCGACTAAGAGCTTTACCAATAGATCCTGAACAACCCATACAGTGCATACCACTTACTTTTAATGTTACTTTCTTATTTTTACCCATTATATTCACCATCATTTCCATAATATGAAAATTTATTCTAATTAAACTAGTCCCTTAAGAATTAATAAGTCCATCATTCATAAATTAATAAAAAACAATCTCAGAATATTATTATCTTGTGTTTTTTTCTCTGAATACTAATTTCTTCTATAGTTTTTTACCAAATGCATCCGCATAAGAGAAAATAGTAGGTCCCCCACCGGAATGAAGAAACAAGACATTTGAATCTGCAGGAATTTCTTCTCGCGAGATTAAATCAATCAATCCAACCATTGCTTTTCCATTATAAACTGGATCTAAGAATATTCCTTCTAATTGGGCGATTAACTTAACTACATTAATCATATCTTTACTTGGATCACCATAACCTTCACCATAATATCCTTCAAGAACAACTATATCTGTATCACTTAATTCAAAATCTAGTGACCATTCTTCTTGGAATTCAGAGGCTATCTTTTGAACTTCTGCAATTATTTCTTCTCTTCCATCCCCAACACCAATACCTATGGTTTCAATTTCAGGATAATAGAGTTTTTTACCTAAAACAATTCCAGCTTGTGTTCCAGCACTACCTGTTGGGAAAATAAGATAATCAAATGTAATCTCCATTTCTTCTGATTGTTCAGCAATTTCCTTCATAAATAAAACATATCCAAGAGCTCCCAGCTTAGTTGAGCCACCAGTTGGAATAATATAGGGAACTTTCCCTTCGTCTTGTAACATATCAGCTATTTCTTCCATTCTCTGTTTTCGATCTGAACTTGATTTTACTCTATGAATTTTCACATCTAAAATTTGATCAAGTAAAATATTCCCCGTAATCTGCTCACCAATAACGGAATCCGATAAAACTAATTCACAGATTAATCCTAATCGTGCACAACAAGCAGCTGTCTGAATACAATGATTAGATGTAAGTGCTCCTTCTGTAAGAACAACATGAGAACCTTTCAACAAAGCATCAGCTAAAAGAAATTCAAGTTTTCTATTTTTATTACCACCAAAAGCCATGCCAGTAAGGTCATCCCGTTTAACGAAGATATTTGCTTTTCCTAAGTGCTCTGTTAGTCTTTCCATAGGGATGAGAGGAGTAGGTAACAAACAATGATTAATTCTTGGAATGGACTCAAGATCAAATTTAGACATAAATACAATTACTTCTACCAATTTTTATTATTAACGCTTGAAATTAACGAAAAAGCAGTTTAAATCAATTTATCATTAGAGAAACAGTTTTTAATGCAACTAGTCTATGTTAGATTCCCTTGTTTAGTTATTTGGAGTAAAACTTATTACCACTTTAACTATTCATTTTAGCACTTGCCTTATAGTATGTAGCTTTATACAGGAGAAAAAATTTGGTAGCAAATAACATACTCGCAGTCTTGCTCGGAATTTTAGCTAACTCTATTTATAACGTCGGTTTAGTTTTCAAGAAAAAGGGTGCTTGTACGTTACCAGATATTGAAAAGCAATCTGTATGGCAAAATATCAAGAATTTTGCTCGTTGTAAAGTATGGGTTTTTGGATATTCTTTGACGATAATCCAATGGTTTCCATTAATGTATGCGATAAAAATTGGTTCTCTATCTTTAGTTGCTCCCACAATGGGAATAGGATTTATAGTTTTAATATTGTTCTCCTGGTTATATTTGAAAGAACCAATTTCGAAGGTGGAAATATTTGGAATATTCGTTGTTATTGCAGCAGTTGTAGCAATTAATGTTGTTGAACCAACAGATACTGGAAACTTATCCATATTAGAAATGAACGCTTTCTTCCGGGAATGGAATGCAATAGCTTTTCTAATTTCCTTTACTGTGCTTGTTTTAATTCTGATTGCAGTTACATATGGGAGAAAATATCCACAGTCAGGGGGATTACTTGCTATGGCTTCTGGATTATGCTATGCATTAGCGACTATTTTTGCAAAAGGAGCAATAGGTAGTTTAGGACCAGGCGTAATCAGAGATGCTCTCAGAACTGGGGTATGGTATCTTTACCTTATTCTGATGTGTGTAGGTTATACGATTGCGTTTTCAACGCAGCAAATGGCATTTCAGAAAGGAAAAGCAATAGTAGTATCTCCAACTTTAGACATTATGAATTTATTAACCCAAGTAACTGCCGGGATTCTCATATTCAATGAATGGACAGCAATTTGGACAACAATGCTTCCATGGCAAAAAACAATAAAAACACTCTCAATAGGTTTGATTGTAGTTGGAGTTGCAATGTTATCCATATTTTCAGCAGAACATGATGAATTAATAGATGGTGAGAAAAAGGATAAAATTACGGATGAAGAGGAAGCAACACTGAAAATACCAGAATCTGGTGAATCAGAAGATTTAGATGAAGAAGAGAAGCAATTCTCTTTGAAAGAGAAAATTGGAACCCAGAAATTAGATGACTCAAAAAGCACAATTGTGGGTCATCAAAAATAAGAAATATTAAAGTAATTTTTGCCGTTTAACTTAAATAGGTTAAGACATGTTTTTTTCAAGTATCCGGAGGAAAATTATGTGTTCGAAGGAGAAAAAATACGATTAAGATCAATAGAACTGACCGATCTTGATGCGATAATGGAAAATTGGAACAATCTAAAACTTAGACGTTTCTTACATGAACCAAGACCATACTCTCGAGATGAAGAGGAAGAATGGATTAGAAGCACTTGGCGACGAAGAAAAGCGGGATCTGATTTTCAATTTGCAGTTGAACATAAAGAAACAAAAGAATTTCTTGGAACAGCAGGATTATTTAGTTTAAATTCGGTTGCTCGATCGATAGAACTTGGGATAGCAATTCATGCTGAGAAGAATTGGGGAAAAGGATACGGAACAGATACTGTGAGAGTTCTTCTGGAATTCGGATTTAATTACTTGAATTTGAATAGCATTCGATTAAGAGTTAACGATTTCAATGTAAGAGGAATTAAAACCTACAAAAGAGTTGGATTCACTGAAGTTGGGAAGTTCCGTCAAGCTAATTTCATTGAAGGTAAATATAATGATATGATTTTCATGGATATCCTTAGAGAAGAATGGGAGAAAATGAAGGAAAAGTAGAATTCTTACAAAATTCTACTTCAAATACTATTGTTTATGAATTGCTGAATATTCGTAAAGTAATTAGGCTCCTTGTATGCTTCTACATGACCCCTATCATCTACTCGCCAGAGTAATTTTGAAGCAGTATTGTTTAGTGCATTGTAGATGGTTGTAGCATCTTCTGGATTAATATCCAAGTCAGCATTACCATGGATAATGTATGTAGGGATAGTAATATTGTAAACTTCTTTCGCAGGGGATATATCCGCAAACGAATACCCATAATGTGTTTCCATCTTAGCGATAGTTATCTGTCCAAAAATTGCCCATGGGAAACCTGATCTCCTAGGATAGGCTTGGCGAATCATTTGATCACCATAAGCCCAAGAAGAATCAGCAATTATAGCAGCAACATCATTATACTGTGCAGTATAGAACAAAATGGTTGCAGCACCTTGGCTTTCAGCGAACAGAACTATTTGTGAAGTATTAACTCCTGGCTGATATTTTGTGTAATTAACAGCGGCTTTTACATCTTTAACTTCATCAATACCCCAGGTTAGACCAAGGAGAGTGTCTGGAGACTCACCTCGATTTCGGGAATCAAAGAAGAATAAACGATAATCTAAATTGTAAAATCCTTCACCATAGTGTTCAAGCATCCAAGTTTTCGAATGAGTAGCTCCATGCAAAACAATTATAGTAATATTGGAATTTGGAGCAGAAGAATTCTTGGGTTCTATAAACCAGCCCTTCAAATCCAATTCATCACTTGTAGTAAAAGTGACATTTTCATAAGTCATACCATAATCATGAGGGTACTTATCCATTGCTTCGTGTGCAGGATGAAGCATGGTGTTTTTTCCAATCATTGGGATAATCGAGAAAACTAGTAGTGAGCCAAATACTAGAATAACTAAGCTTATGGAAATAAGTGTAATCTTCAGCCATTTCTTCATTTTCTTTTAACCTACAATTACTTTGCTTTGCAAAATATAAGCTTTTAGTGTCTAGCAGATAAAAAATGAAAATTATTGGATAATTCCTTCTGCAAATTTTGGTAAGATCTCTTCAGATTTTCCTAGAATAACAAAATCAGCAATCCGTGAGATTGGAGTTTCATCAACATTAAACTCGATTACAATGACATCATTCATTTTTGCTAAGTAAGGCAAATCTGCTATTGGATACACAACACCACTAGTACCTATAACAAGTAAAACATCACCTTCGGTTCTGATTATTTCATCAACCTTCATAAGAACATTTCTGTCTAAGGATTCACCAAACCATACAACATCAGGACGAAGCATCTCCCCGCAATCACACAAAGGCGGTTCTATTGGTGCCTCTGATAGCATTGTTTTCTTCCCACAATTCATGCATTTTGTGCGAAAAATATTTCCATGAACCTCAAGTAAATTCTTAGAACCAGCTCTAAAATGCAATGAATCAACATTTTGTGTAATAACCCAATCGAGCAATCCCTTTTCTTGCAACTTTACCAAAGCATCGTGAGCAGGATTAGGATCCTTTGTT
>DAOVHJ010000041.1 GCA_030671945.1 Candidatus Heimdallarchaeota archaeon | reverse complement strand
ATTAAGAGCTTTATACTCGTCTGTGGTTGGAATATGAACTGTCATATCACAGAGCTGAATTTCTGTATTGGTTAAGCCAATGTCTTCTCTTCCAAAAAGTATAGCGATGTCATCTTTGAATTGTAACAAGTTAATAAGACTTGGATCATCAGAACTAACAGCTACACGAACATTTGTTGACCCACTATCAGTACAAATTTTCGCAGTGGTGCCAACAACATAAGGAACGGTTTTAATGAAATCTTCTAATGAATTAAGAATCGTCATATTTTCAATAATATCATGAGCTCGGACAGCAAAACGATAAACATCCCCAGAAATCTCTGTTTGAGGATTTATCAATACTAGATCTTTGAAACCAAAATTCTTCATAACTCGAGCAACAGAACCGATGTTCCCAGGAATGGTCGGTTCGACTAACACTACTTTAATGGTCATAATAGCACAAGCCTAAGCGTCTATTTATTGATATGAAAAACATCGAGTGATAAAAAATTATCTTTCTATTAAGTATATTTTTTTCAAAAAAAAGCAATTAAATTAGTCCGAAAAATTGCAGAACGAAAAATTATAAATAATAATAAAAAAACTGTAAGGATTGTTTGAATAGTTATTCTTTCAATTTAGAAATAATAGATCATTTGAAAGAGCTATTTATTCTGCCAAATAAAAACAGAAATAAAATAATTGAGGTAAAAAGAATGTTTGAAAAAGTAAAAGATTGGCTTAAACAAATGGGATTAAATTATGCCTATAACAAAGAGCTCAATTTGTTCCATTTGCCGTACAATATTGATGGAAATCAATTTTCAATTGTTGTTGGTGTTTTTCCAGATGCAAACTGGTTGAAAATCGCAGCATTAATAGTATCTTCTGAATTTGTCCCTAAAGGATTATATGAAGCATTATTGAAAGAAATGTGGAATCTCTTTGAAGTAACATATTCAGTGGATGAAAATGGAAACGTTTTCTCAGAAAATGACATACCATTTAGCTCAAACTTTGAGAATTTCCAATCAGAATTCCAAGCAGTTGTTTTTGGAGTCACACACTTCTTCAAAGAAATTGCACCTAAATTCAAGATAGCCGTAAAAGGCACTTTTGGTATGAAAACACCTTATTCAGGTTAGGAATATTCAGAAATTCAAAAAAAATCATCTATAATAGGATGATTTTTTCTTTCCTTTATTTTTAATTTAAAGAATTTCAAAATAAATCGGATATTTCAATCAAAAAAGTAATTAATTGAAATGTGTTTTATAACTTAACAGTGGGAGGAAGATGACATATAGAGATGCTTCAAAAGAAGTTTTTCATGGTTTACCTGTTGAGCATTGTCCACTCTGCGGTGAATTAATTTCGATAGAAAAGATAGAGATCGTACAACAAGAAGTGATAAATTGTATTTATTGTAAGCAAAGTATTAGGGCTTATCTGCCTAAATCTGAGGGCCAATTGTTTTTTACTAAAGAATGTAATAATTGTGACAAAATGAATAATACAAGATCAGAATATTGTATATATTGTGGTTATTGCTTCTCTGCTATAGGAAAATCAAGAAGAAAACAACTTCGACAAATTAAAGCACCGAAATTTGTAGCCTATATTTCCTTAGCCTTTTCAGTATCGGGTATTATTTTGTTAATAATTTCATTTACGAACTTTAATTTAACCATGTTTATTGTTGGTGCGCTTTCAACAGCCATTGGATTTCTATTAGGATTATTTAGTAGGTCAAATCCTAATACAAAAATAATTACGATAATAAGTTTGATACTTTCTGGAACAATTATAGCAATCGCAATGATTCTTCTTTCAATTTTCAATTTTGTTTGCGGCGTCTTTTTATAAACAATAGTGCTCAATAAAACAAAGGAAAAAACAATAATAAAAATAATAAAAGAAAAAAAACAATAAAGGAAAAAATAAAGAAAAAAAGAAATCTAGTTTAAAAGTAACATTGCTGTTAGAATTTTACTAGAAAATCTCTTTCTATTCCTAATATCTTCTTGGTTTTCGTTTTTTGTAACAATCTTGACAGTATACAGGTCGTTCGCCATCTGGTTTGAAGGGAACTTCTGCTTCGTTTCCGCAATCTGCGCAAGTTACCTTGTGCATTTCTCGTGGTGGTCTGTCGTAGTTACCGTATCTACTCATTTTTTATTTTCACCAAATATTTGTGTTATACTTTATAATCAATCCAAAAACCATGAAGTTACAATTAAAATCTTAATAAATAAATATGACTAAATTTATTCTGATAAGAATTAGCTACCTTCCTCTTTTTGTTTCATATATAGTATACGTGTTGAAATGCTAGGCGGTTACTTAAAAAGATATCCTTTATGAATATAAAGCTCGGACTTCTTATTTCAGAGGAACCTTTTTTAATTCTCTAACGACTTACAAGAAAGTTTGGCATATTATTACAGGAGATTTGATTGATTTGGATGTTAATTCTAAAGTTGTTGATGATATTGACAAGGCAGTGGATTCTGAATACAAGTCTTATCGTTACCGTTGGATTGTTCTCATTGTTTTCATGTTAGCTGGAGCAGCAACCCAATTAGTTTGGGTTACCTATGGTACGATTATAGATGAAACCGCTGGTTTTTTTGGTGTTGGTGATCTTGAGATACTATTACTTGCATTGATCTTCATGGTTGCTTATATCCCGGTTAATTTTCTAGCTTGTTGGATTATAGACAAATTAGGATTGAAATGGGGTGTTGGAATAGGCGTTATCCTCAACGGTGTTTTTGGATTTTTACGAGTATTCGCTGTTATGATAAAGAATTACCCTATGTTATTGACATTCCAGATATTTGCTGCAATTGGTCAACCATTTGTTTTGAATGCGTTTACTAAAGTTGCTGCTGTTTGGTTCCCTGAGTCAGAAAAAGCTTTAGCTTCTGGATTAGGAACTATGTCTATGCTTATTGGTGTTTTGCTAGCATTTCTAATACCACCTTTTGTTGTTAACAATATTGGTGTTGATGCAGGTATTAGTTGGATGACTTGGAGTTTTGGCATTGCTTCAGTAGTTGTAATGGTACTTTACTTGGTTTTGATTCGAAACAAACCTCCCACACCTCCAAATGCATTCGCTGATAAAACTAAAGCATTAGCTTTGAAAGGAACCAGATCTATGTTTAAGAAACGAGATTTCACAATTCTCTTCGTTATCTTCTTATTGGGATTTGGAGCATTTAACGCTATATCAGCTGTTATTGATATTATATTTGGTTATGCTCCTACTGCAACAGAACCAGGGGTTATTGGCAGCTTAATTATAGGTGGAGGTATTATAGGAGCTGTAGGTCTTTCTGCATTATCTGATTACTTCCGAAAAAGAAAAATATTCATTATAATTTCAATGGCTTCGGGTATAGTTCTACTACCAATATTCTTCTTTGTTGATGTAACAATTGTGAGATATATTACTTCATTTTTTGCTGGATTCTTCCTTATTTCCTTACTACCTATCGGATTAACTTATGCAGCAGAAATAACGCACCCACTACCAGAGGAAACCTCAAATGGTCTATTGATGTGGATTGGACAAATTGGCGGAATAGTACTACTAGGTTGTATTATGCTTGCTGATGGAACCAGCTATATGTTCATAAATTTCATAATTTTGTCAGCTCTATTTGTAGTTAATACTGTAATAGCTTTCTTTATGAAAGATTTGAGTGCTTACGTAAAAACCTAAGCATTCAATTATCCTCTTTTTTTTCTTAAGAAAACATTCATTATTGAAACTGTGTAATGTATGAAGTATGATTGATCCTAAAGAAATTCAACTAGCAAAAGAAAGAATTACTCCCTATATTAGAAAAACTCCTTTGTTTCGTTCATATTATTTAAGCTTAATTTCTGGTGGGGATGTCTATTTAAAAGTAGAGAGTCTTCAATTAACTGGATCATTTAAATTAAGAGGAGCTTTCAATAAACTTCTGAATCTTACAAAGGAAGAAGTAAAGAACGGAATAATTACAGCATCTTCAGGAAATCATGCTCAAGCTATTGGTATAAGTTCTGAGAAATTAGGTATATCAGCAAAAATTGTTGTACCAACAAACACTCCAAAAAACAAACTAGATAAAATAAGGAAATTCAATGTTGAACTTGTTTTACTCGGAGACAATTATGATGAATCTGAACAGATAGCTTTAGAGCTTGCTGAAAAAGAGAACAGAACTTGGATTTCTCCATATAATGATGAATTGGTAATTGCAGGGCAAGGCACTATTGTACCAGAGATTTACGAAGAATTGCAAGAAATAGATTCAATATTAGTTCCAATTGGTGGTGGAGGTTTGATTTCTGGAATTGCAATTGCAGCAAAAGATGTGTATTCGAATGCCAAAGTAATTGGAATTCAAACAGAAGCATGTCCTACAATGTATGAATCAATTAAAGCAGGAAAAATCATTGATATAGAAATGTTTGATTCTGTAGCTGATGGTGTTTGGGGAGGTATAGAAAAGGATTCAATAACTTTTGATATTACTAAAGATTTTGTTGATGAAATTGTTGTAGTAAAAGAGGAAACAATAAAGAAAGCAATATCTGTAATTTGGAAAAATGAGGAATTCGTTACTGAAGCTTCTGGAGCTATGGCAATTACTCCTATACTAGACGATCCTGAGAAATTCAAAGATAAAGTAGTAGTTTGTATCATATCCGGTGGGAATATTGACAAAGAACTATTTGATGAGATAATTACTCATTACTAAGGTTATTTTTCTGCAATCAAAATGAAAGTGCTTCTGTTAGGTCTTTCCCAAGAGGTCTGGAATCCAATTTCCTCACACATAGCTGCTAGTTTTTTAGGGGAATAAAATTTGCTTCCAAAGCCAACAACGAATTCAGCGAATCTAAGAAATAAGTTCCAAAAGTAATTTTTATCAAATTCTCTAATGATTAGCTTCCCACCCGGTTTTAACACCCGGAAACTCTCCTCTAAGGTTTCTCTCTGTTTCTTAATATGATGAAATGAATCATTGAGGAAGATTTGTTTCAAGGATTTTTCACGGAATGGTAAAGCTTCTCCAACTGCCTGAACAATCAGAAATCTATCAGTTTTCTTTTTTGCTTCCAGTAACATCTCATAGGACGGATCTAAAACTATGCATTCATTCACGTGTTTTAGCAATTCTACTGCGGCTCTTCCTGTTCCTCCACCAAGGTCAAGAAGCAGATTTTCAGGATCAAGAGGTAAATATTCAAGTAATTCTTCTAAGTTGAATTTACCCACAAAATTATCATATCTGTGTGCAATCTTGGAGAAGATATTCATGTTTTCAAATCCTTCTCTGTTATACTTTTGTTGCCCAAATTGCTAGTATAAACCACGAAGTAATAATACCCAACATTAAAACAACGAATAATAACTTTTTCCATAAAGAAATTTGCTTTCGAAAAAGTGTTATTAATGCTAAGCAAACAAAAGGTAATAAAACGCCTAAAAATACTAATCCAAAATTGAACCAACTAATTAATGGTTCTTCTTCTGAATAGATTGTACCAAATTCCAATAATTCTTCTCTATAAATTATAATTAATATGATAACTGTGAAGGGAGTTCCTAATCCAAGTAACCCAAATAAACCAATTTGTATCCAAATATCTGCAAGATTATCTGGACTAATAATAAAGGGAAGAGCTGTCACAGTGAAAGAAATAATAAACACATAAACAGCAAATAAGATTCGATTTGGTCTTACATTTAATTTCTCTTTGAAACTTGTGCCAGTTTTTACTTCATTTTTTTTAGCTTGATAGTCATTCCATTTTTTCTTGGTTAGAAAATAAACACTTAATGCTCCTATTATCCCTGCAGCACCTATCACTCCTGAAGTTATGTAGTAAATAACTTCTCTCTCTACTTCTGGTAACAATAAAATTGGAGTAATCAAATCATGGAATAAAGATTCACTCATTGGAGTTTCCTTCCTCTTTCTGTGGAGTTTTTGTTGGTTTGATTATAACAAATCCTTTTTCTTCCCAAGCCTCTTTCATCTTCGGATTCTTCTCGAGATACTCAGCAATAATTTTCTTGGAGACTCTGTTCAAAGGACAAGAAAAATTCGGACAATAAGGACAAAAGCTCTTTTGTAGCACAACTATAAACCGAGTTACTGAAGCAATTGTTAATAGAGTTACAACAGACAAACTAACTGTAAATGCTAATCCAATAGAACCGAAGTTTTTAGCAGCAAAATAAATACCATATATTTCCCAACCTATCCCCCAACTGAATAGAAATAGGAAGAATGTTGTTAAAATAATTTTTTCAAGTGCGTTCATTGGCCCAGGTCTGTATTTCCAGAATTTGGGTAAACCGGTATTTGCTGGGCAATGCAAGATTTTTCCTTCCTCTGCATAGAAAGGACAGTGCGAACATAGAACATATGATTTTATTCCTAGAAAGAAGAATGCTATTGTAACCCCACTATATGTGATCAATGGCCACCATTTACCTGGTGTGAAACCTATGAATATTAATCCACCAGCCTCGAGTAAAATCCAAGGAATAAGAGTTGAGATCAAATACTGCCATTGTTTCTTGTTATACCTACAATTCAGTTTTTCATCTAATAAGCACTCAGCGCAATTGCTTTCATCTTGCCAGGTGCAGCTTATTTCTACTTGAGAAGTGCTCATTTTAATCACAATTAAAAGTAACTCACCCAATAAACTAGTAATGTTTTAAGTAAATTATTTGTTTTTCTGTGACAAATTTGGTTTTTGTAAGAAAATTCTTTTAAGATTTAATATCTAGCTTTGTTTTGGGGTCAATTGTGACACAATACCATTTTTATGGGATTGCAGAAGAAGAGCTTTCTAAAGAAATGACTGATTTCTTTGCAACTAATAAATTCAAGACTAAAACCTTAGATGATAACTCTCTACAATTTCAGAAAGGAAATGCTTGGGCTCTTATCCCACAAGGTTTTGTTGATGTGGGTAACTATCGTGGTTTCCTAGTAGTTGGTAGAATAAGAATTCAAGAATCGAAAGATCACAATAGTTGTACAATCATCTTTGATAGAACAAGGGTTTGGTTAGTCAATTTGATTTGGTCATTGTTATATTTAGTTTCTATAATAACGATGTCTGCGATGGACATTTATCCAAACGTAAGAACTGGCATGTTAGTAGGATTAATTGTAGTGGCATTCTTCCAACTTTGGATTGTGAATGGGGCTGAAAAACTATTTCTGAAGAAATTTGAGGAACATTTCAAGAAGTACTTCTAATAACCCCATTTTTCTATTATCTCTTTGCAATTGGAGTAAATCATTTCTCTATCTTCATTAGTGATATTGTAAACATTTTTCTCATAGTTAACGATTGAATCTATGTAATCAGATAACTGCTTTTCATATTCCGGAGTCCATTGCAATTCTAATTGCTGATAGATTTTCTGTATTTCTCGAATAGGATTTTCTTCTATATCCTCAAAGCTCACTTCAATAAAATTCTCTTTAGGAATCATTTCGTAATCAGAAAAGAATTTTCGATAAGTATAATTGTAAATTCTAAGAATGAAGGCATCTTCATCCCCAACAGGTGTTTGCAAGTAGTATGTTGGAAAAAGTTTAGCATACAATTGCTTAATTGAGAAAAATGTAACGTATGGATCTCTACGAATATGTATAAATTTTGCATTTGGAAACATCTCTAATAGCATTGGAATTCTCTGTGTCATTGCAGGTGATTTAATTAGTAATCGTTTACCTTTTTCTTTCAAAGCAAGTTTCTTGAGATAATTAAGATAGGTTTTTTTCCAGATATCATTTTCCTTAGGAGTCGCAGCCACAAAACTACCATATTTTAAGTAGTTGTCTCTTCTTGAAGTAAAAACACAAGCAAGATTTATTGAGAGCCCACACAAATTTGCTATACCATTTTCTTCTTCTTGTGGACCGTAAAAAGAAAGTGGCATATTATCCATGGGTCGTGATTTAGGTAATACTAATTTAAAGAACGGTCTGAAAATTCTTTCCCAGTATAAGAAAACATGTGGATGAACCATTCTGAAAATAGTAAAATAAGCGAATCGTTCATCTTGAGTCATTAAATTATGAAGATGAGTGGTTCCATTTCTCCAATGGCCTAAAATAAAAATTGGAGGTTCATTGAATTTTACTTTCTTAATTTTCCGTGTACTAAACAGCTTCTCAAATAGTCTAAAAGGTAGAAAGAAGAAAACTGAAAATGTGATTAAGAATGCTCGTGGCCAATAACGTAATTGCACCCGAAATCTATTTTCCCATAAAAGCTTGAACCAGACACGGAGTGATGTTCCAATTAGAAAAATTGTTTAGTTCCCCCTATAACCACTCATTTTAAAATTCACTGAAATAATCCTCTTTACTTCTTCTTTTTGAATGTTGATTGCCTTAATTGATAGATTTTAGGATAAACTTTGGTTTTATAGCGAGAAACTAGTTCCATGGAGGTTTCTTTTTTTAAGGGAAACTGATCATCATCAAATTTAACGAGTTCTTGATTTATTGTTTGCGCGAAACAACCACTTTTTGGAATTCCGAAAGCTTCATTCATCTCTAACCATAATTTGCTTACGTCTTCTTTGATAACATTACCGAAAGAAAGAGGGACGAAATCACATGGTAGTAATTCACCATTTGGTGTTATATACGAATGTTGTGTAGCTGCTCCACAACCATATTTTGCATCACTTTCAGTATGAGCAAAAGAGGTCATTTTTGGGTAACCAAGTTTCCGATTTATTTTCAATTGAAAATTAACTACTTTTTGTCTGGTTTCCTTATCGAAAAATATCTCATCCATTCCAGAGTCTTTCAACAATTTTCCACTTTTAATAGGCTCTAACAATCTAATCTCATGGACCTTCAGTTTTCTTCCTAACTTGAATAACTCCATAAAATTCTCATCAGTTACTTCATTCTTTTTGAAGACTGATTGCATCATAGTATAGAGCCCTGCTTCTCGACAGTTTTGTATCGCTTCTACAGATATATCAAATGCTTGATCATCACTTCTAAATTCATTGAAACGGCATTTGTCATGTGAATCCAGACTAATGGCTGCTGACCACAAACCATTCTCTTTATATTCCTTGGCTTTTTCATAGGTTAATCCTTTACCATTCGTATAGAGAATTGTAACACTTCTATCATCAACTGTATTGATGATTTCTGAAAGATCTTCTCTTAGTAAGGGTTCACCACCAGTAAAACCAATGATAGCAGTTCCCATGTCTTGTATCCTTTTAATTACAGATTTCCATTCTTCTGTTGTAAGTTCTTTGTCTTTTTTTCGCAATTTCGCACTGCAATGTTTACAATCGAAATTGCATCTGTAAGTTAATCCTAAGAAAAAGGATATTGGTGCAGAGCGTTTAGATAAACTTTGTTGAGTATAGATGTTCTCTTCTTCTTGAGATGCTGTAGCTAGTTGATAATATGCTTTTGATGGCAACGGTGGCAGAAATGAAGAAATGATATACTGTTTATCATGTTTTACTATTTTTTCTCCCCAAAGCATTAATTTTGTAGATTGCATTGATGCTTTATTCGAGTAGGCGGGATCTTTTTTGTAAATCTTCTGAATACTCATTAATAATTTCCTAATCTTCCTATTTGACGCCATGCCAAGTATTTTGAAAAAATTGTTTAGTGTCAATTCTCCCACCAAGGTATTCAAAGCCAGCTTTTCCTAAACTGACTTTCTAATAATATACAATTACAAGGTGTTCTTTTACTTTTCTACTGACAAATTACTTTGATTGAGACTAAACATCTGGAAAGCAAAAAGGAAACTAAGATTCCTCTTCGTATCCTTTGTCCAAAACATTAACGATTAACCATTTGTCTTCCTTTTTGGCAAACTGTATGAAAGTATGATGAGAACCTTTTGATCCCGGAAGAACCATTTGCCATTTAATTTCTGCAGAAGCAATGACTCCTTCGCTTGTACTGATAGAAATAATCTCATCAATTGTGAATTTTATTATTTCTGGATTTGGAATTTGCTCCTTTAAGTTTTTTAAGCCTGCAATAGAATACTTGACGATTTCATCTTTACTAAATGAGTGTAATTGTTTATCATTACCTAATCCGAATCTTCTAGCATCAGGATGCCAAAGAGCTAGAAATCTCTCTTCATCACATTTTTCCATGATGTCGATGTAATCCTCGACAAGTTCTTTTATTACTAATTCTTCATTTGTTTTATTCAATATTTTCACCAATTTTAACCGTAAAACTACTAAGAAAATTAATTTATGAAAAGACTTTCTTTAGTCTTGAATTAAATAATTATAAAATGAACCGATAATATTTATTAATGTAAGAAAGTAAGAAAACGAAGTGGCAAAAATGAAGAAAACAGGAGATTATACTATAGGACGTTTTACTAAGGCACGTGAACTGATAACTGATGCAGTTGATGCAAGTAAATATTACAATCATATAATTGGTTTAATTGAAGTTGATGTAACATTGGGATTGCAAATACTTACTAAGCATAGAGAAAAGACTGGTGAGAGATTATCTTTCACATCGTGGATTATGAAATGTGTTGCTCAAGCTGTGTCAGAAAATCTAATCATACAAACTTTCCGAAAGGGAAGGAAAAAGACGATTACTTTCCATGATGTAGACATTAAGTGTCTTGTTGAGAAAGACATGGGAGAAGGTAGGAAAGTACCTATTCAATACGTTATTCGCAAGTCAAATGAAAAAAGCTACAAAGAAATAAACGATGAGATTCGAACTGCTCAGAAATATGATGAAGATAAAAATAAAGCAGAACAGAAAACAAAGAATCGTCAACAATTGATTATGAAATTTCCTACATTTATAAGAAGAGGGATTATTTGGCGTAACGTTATGAGGGATCCATTTAAAGTAAAGAAACATATTGGTACTATTGGATGCACAGCTGTTGGTATGTTTGGTAGAGGTATTGCTGGTTGGGCTATCCCAAAAACTATGCACTCAACAACTTTTGCACTTGGAGCTATTGTAAAAAAACCGGTAATTATTGATGACAAAATCGAACATAGAGACATTCTTCATATAACTGCTGAATTTAATCATGACATTGTAGACGGTGCACCTGCTGCTCGCTGTATGTCTAGACTCACTGAAACAATAAAAGAAGGATTTGGATTAGAAGATTATATGTAATTATCTAATCCAGTTATTTTTATTTTGGAACTTGCACTATTTGTATGGAATTTTCTTCGGAATCTTTTGTATTAAAGAAATTAATATTTGGTGTCTCAGTAATTTCTGTAACATCTAATCCTTTTTTCTTGAGATAGTCCCAAGCAATTTTTAGATCTTCAACTTCTAATGTTAGAATACCCCAGCTCGGCGGATGATCTTGTCCTGGTAGTCTCAAATTGTGACCAAGACCCAAACCACCGGGTAATGTGGATTCAGCCCACCCTAGCTCAGGTCCAGCGTATAGTGTTATTTCAAATCCAAAAACATCTTTGTAGAAATCTGTTGAACGTTTTAGATCATCTACTTTTATTTGGTAATAAACTCGTACTATCTTCAGTGGAATGTCAGTCATAATTAATCACATACATCTTTTGTTATTTTTCTTCGCTTTTTACTCTAGGATCACTCACGATTTGAATTTTGTTTCCTTCAGTATCAAAGACATTAAATAGTGAAACCATATCCGGGATATCTGATATTTCAGTTGGCTTTAGCCCCTTCTTATCCAAGTAGTCTCTTGTTTCCTCTAAATTTTCGACATCTAATGTGAGTATCCCCCAACTAGGAAAGATATCTTGACCAGGTTCTCGAGTGTTTAGACCTAATCTAGCATCGTTTGGTAGTTGCATTTCACACCAACCAGCGTCAGTATCCATGAACCAAGCAACTTCAAAACCAAATACATCATTAT
>DAOVHJ010000183.1 GCA_030671945.1 Candidatus Heimdallarchaeota archaeon | reverse complement strand
TCCTCACATTTTCTTCATTTATTTCCTTATTGGAGATTTTTGGTTCCAGAACAGGTATATTATGTATTGGTAGAATGTCTATATCAGATATGTGAGTTGTTACTCCAGAAACCTGTAGTGTATATTGACCTGCTCCAATTACTGTTGCTCTGATTAACTCGATCGGTTCATGCATGTTCATCTTATTTTCTTTGACGATTCTTCTGATCTCTTCTCCTAGATATTTACCCAGGTCTCCATATTCTTCATCTGTTTTATGATAGATATACTCAGCCACACCGCCAGAAAATATTATTTCATCTATCACATCATCATAATTCAATTCATTTGTCATCAATAAGTTCTTAGCAATTTGAGTCTCTATCTTTTGATTAATAACTTCGAACAAGCTATCAGCTAAAATTTGTGCCATTTCTCTTTTCTTTTCCTCGGAAACTTCTAGTCCATAATCAAAATTAATTCCTGTTTGTTCTTCTAAAATTCTAATTGGTGCTTCAATTCTAATTATTTTGCTGTCTCCATCAAATGCTACTAATCTTCCGCCTACATTTACACATGCAGCTTCAACTATCTCGCCATCTTTTACTATAGCAATATTGCTTGTTCCCCCTCCTATGTCTATGTTGATTACTGATTTTTTTGCTTCTTTTGAGTATTGAACTGCTCCTGAACCCATTGCTGCGATGACTGATTCAAAATTTGGTCCTGCAGCTGCACAAACAAATTTCCCTGCTTTGTGAGCTAGAGCTTTCACAAGATCTTCTGCGTTCTCCTTTTTAGCACTCTCACCGGTTATTATAACTGCACCAGTATCAATATCATCTATTGACATATTTGCATTTTCATATTCTCTTTTTAGAAACTCTACAAGTTTTAAATAATCAATTGTTTGTGCATCAGTTAAAGGTGTTAAAATGATATCACCTTTATAGAGAATTTCTCTTTCAGTTATTTCAAATTTAATGCCTCTTGGAGTATATATTTTCTCGAGTTTAAGTTTTGAAAATATTAAGTGAGACGTAGTAGTCCCAACATCTATACCAGCACTCGTTAAAGTTAGCGTATGTTCTTCGCTCATTTCTAATCCTCGAAGCGCTAAAAGCCCAATTGTAAGATGCACTTAAAGGCTTTTGGTTCAAGCATTTCTTTAAACGTGATACAGACAAAAAAAATCGTTTTAATTCTTTCATCGAAAAGATTTAAAATGCTTATAGTAAATGAACAAGTGGCAATAAAGATGGAAGCAATAAGAAGCGATCAAGAAGAAAGTTCATTGAGTTCAACTGATTTACGCCCTCGTTCTTTCGTCCAAGTATGGAGAGACTGGCTACTAGCTATATTGAAGTATTTCTGGAAAAAAATCCATTCTCCGTTAGGAGTTTATTTGATCTTCACGTGGATAATAAGTATTGTAATAATGGGATACACAAACACCCTCAGAGGTGAAGGGGAAGAATACTCATTTGGTAATGGTCCAAGTTATTGGATGAAAGTATTTCTTACATATGGACTAAATACAGGTCAAGATCCAACCTTGAGATTTATTGCAAAACCAGGAATTGTTTGGTTCTTTGCCCCAATGGTTGCAATATTGCTTGGTTTTTCTCTTTTTATACTGACAGACAGTGGATTTCTTAGAAATGGTTTTTCAGTAGTTGATGAAATAGATTTTGCACAAAATCACAGATATTATAATATGGATGATATCTGGGGATCAGAGTTAATAAATCCAAGTAGACCAAAATGGACTTTGATGTATATTTGGATTGTTCTAATGCCCGTTTTCTTAGGTGCTACCCTAACTGGAACATATAATTTTATAGTATTCAAGAAAATTAAGAAAAGGTCATACCTCCCTAGCGCAAAATTACTTTTATTCCTTGTTTTTATTGTTTCTTTGGTTATAGGTACTGCAATGGCTCTTTTGACTGGTGATATTGAATTAAGATTCAGAGATTTACTTTACTCTCTTTTTGTTGAACGGAGATCAAATGATTTTCTTGTATATGGGTTTGAATATAAAGAATCTTACGGGAATCAAGGTCAATATCATCCAATCGCGGTAGGATTAACTATGATGCTAATTTACTTCATTCCCTTCCTAATAACATATGGTATCTTCTTGATAATTGGTAACTTGGATAATATCTGGAATAATAAGGATTATGTCTACAGGAGAATAGCAAATGCAATTGAAGCTCGAAGATCTCCTGAACTAGATTTTAAAGAAGTACCAGGGGAACAATTACAAAAATAGTGGTAGTTTAATCCTAATTTCCATTCTCTTTTCTTTAATTCATTCTCAAAATCTTTCAATAAACACTTTTATTAGTGCTTAAAAATATGAAGGAAATAGATTATGGCATCCAATTCAATATCTTCACAAGAACTGTCATCAGCTGATACTAATGATTTACCATTATTAGTAGCAGAAGATGTTATTAAAATTTATAAAACAGGGAAAATAGAAACCCAAGCATTGAGGGGTGTTTCTTTCAAAGTTAATCTAGGAGAAAAATTATTTCTCATAGGACCAAGTGGTTCAGGAAAAACTACTTTAGTTAATATTGTAGCAGGAATGGGAAAACCTACTTCAGGTAAAGTGTTCTGGAAAGATCTCTCTAAAGATATCACTCGTTCTTCTTTGGAAGAAATTATAAGAGCGAGAAGGAGTTTTGCAGGAGTTATATTCCAAGACAGTAAATTATTACAACATTTAACTGTCAAGGAAAATATTGAACTTGCTGGTTTCTATGCTAAAATTCCTCAGGGAATTGTAAAACAACGTTCAGAATTCTTGTTGAAATTCATGGATATCTGGGATAAGCGAAATAAAAAAGAAGACACACTCTCAGGTGGAGAAAAGAAGAGAGCAGCAATAGCTACTACACTAATCACAAATCCTAGAATATTAATTGGAGATGAACCCACTGGAGATTTAGATATTGTAACAGCAGAAAGCATTCTAAATTTATTTGATAAAATAAGTGATGAATTAGGAATTGCTTTGTGTATAGTAACTCATTCTCAACAAGTTGCAGCTAGAGCAGATAGAATATTAGAAATGAGGGAAGGGATCATTATTGGTCAACATGGAGGAAGAATCCATCTTCGAAATTTAGAAGAAAGTCGATTGCTTGAAATGGACAGACAAAATCGTTTAGCTATTCCTAAGACAATTCTAAAGACACTCGATAATCCCAAACACTTCTCAATTTCGACAGAAAAGCGTAAGATAATACTTGAACCCATATATGATGAATCTCTTATTACTCAAAGCAAAGAAGATATTATAACTTGCATGATATGTGGAAAGATGGTTCAGAATACCGAAAAATTCTGTAATCATTGTGGAGCTGCTATTACAAAGAAAAGGGAGAAAAAATGAGAAAGCCTCAAAAGATACAACAAGAAAAAGAGGTAGAAAAATTAGAGAAAGAAGAAGATTTCGAAGAAGAAAAAATTGTAAGAATTAATTGGGTAAGAATCATAACATTAGGTTTTGTTACTTCGATTGTTTTTGTTTTGATTAATCTTGTTATTGCGCTACTTCTTGTATTTGGTTTTGAAAAAGAGATAGGGTTAGTCTTGTATCTCATGCAATATATTGTATTTGGTGAGGCTGGAGTAGTAATCTTTCTTGGTGCTTGTCTTGGAAATTTTGGTCAATCTGTTATGGTATCCAAGATAAAGGAACGCTTTATGGGTTCAGACACAATCACTAAGGATAGTTTTAGAGAAGCAACTTTCAATGCTTTCACATACTATTCAGGAGGTTCTCTTCTTCTTCTTTATTCAATGATAATTTGGCAGATTTATCGAATTGCATTTTTATGAAAATAACATTTTCATATATTATTCATAAAGCGAAAAGAACTACGTTATTGCAATCCAATTATTGAAATGAAATTTAGAAAACAAATAAAACTTTAATTGTCGGTGTTATTGAAGAGTTTCAAAAATTAACTTGTGCCATTAGAATGAACAATGCATTCCATTCATGTAATCTAATAATTGAAATAGAAACCCAAAACACTTATTAAGATGTGCTAGCTACTTTTTCTTGCTTCCACCGTAGTAAAGAACTATTGGTGGAAATAAAAAAAAGGTGAAAAAAAAATGAATAAAAAAGCATTATTAGGTTTAACCCTAGTAGTATTGTTCAGTTTGTCGACAGTAATGACATTGACTATGGCACAAGATATGGATATTCAAATTGCCTTTTCGATCAACTTACTTTCACCCAATACAAGCGCCGCTCGTAATCAATGGTCACTACTGATGGAGCAACAACTACCAAAAATTGGTATTGGTGTTACCTTCCATGAATCAACTGGATGGGGTAATATTGGTCCTCGTACATGGTCATATCCATTACTTGACTATGATTACGTTCCAACATACGCAGAAGGTGGTTATGACATCCTCTTCGTGGGTTGGTCATGGGGTCTTGATTGGGATCCAACTGGTCTATTTGACAGTGCAAGTTTAGTACCATTTGGTGACAACTTCTATCAATACATTAATCCATTATATGATACTGCATTAGACAACTACCTAACAGCACTTGATCCTGTTGCAAGAGACGGATTCGCAGCTGATATACAACAAATGCTCTACGAAGATCTACCAGCAATTGTTCTAATCTATCCAAGATCACTCTTTGGTTTCACTGAAACTGTTAGTGGTGTAGACGGATTACTCATTGCATCTTCTAATCATAGAACCGAATACTGGGATGACAGTGATGATGGTATAATCAAATATGGTATTCCAGCAGATCTACGAGAACCAAACATCTACGTAGCAGAATCATTTTATGATATGCAGTGGATGCAATCAGTTTATGGTGGATTGGTCAAAAGAGGACAAGACCATCATAATTGGGAACCTGAAATCGCATTGAACGCAACAATATCACCCATTATTGATAATAAAATCAACATGACTGTTTTCTTAGATCCCCTAGCTAAATTCAGCGATGGTGCAGCAGTACTTCCATCAGATGTCGTATATTCCTATGAATTAACCATGACACCCTCAGTTGGTGCTGGTGGTTACAGCTATTATACCAAATGGTTCGAATCAAATACTTCTATATCAGTTGTTGGACCAGATGTCGCTGGTGGAGAATTGTTATTTGAACTAACAGGTGTTTACAACTTCGCAAAATCATTACTAGCTGGTGCTATCATTGATAAAAGCGAAATCCAACCATTGATATCCTCAGCCGGATACTCAATCTTCAATGATGTTCCTGGAACTGGTGATGCTATGTGGTCACTTGTTAAATCCGCTGGTCCATTTATGATAGATCCTGCAGGTGGTTATGATCAGGTAAACAGCATTGTTCATATGATTCCAAATCCATATTGGCATGGTTCAGCAGTAAAACTAACTGATTGGTATCTAACCTTTATATCAGGTAAAGATGCAGCAGTAGCTTCACTTATTGATGGAAGCATCGACATTATGGATGCCCAATACTATCCAGTATTAGCAGACTTTGAAGGTGTTTCAGGAATTGAAGGTGTTCTTATTAAAGATCCTGCTCATCAAGAAATGGCTATGAACATGAAAC
>DAOVHJ010000063.1 GCA_030671945.1 Candidatus Heimdallarchaeota archaeon | reverse complement strand
TTGAACCTATATCAAGGAAATTTTCCAAAAGGAAAATTATGCCTTGTCCACTTAATACCCCTCCGCCAAGACCTAATGCAGATCCAATTCCTCCGAGAACCATACTTTCAGTAATTAAAGACATAAGTAGCTGTCTTTGCGTCATTCCTATAGCACGCATAATACCAATCGAGCGTTGCCTCTCATCAATATTCATCAATGTTATATTTATGATTAACATCACTCCTGAAATGATAATTAATGAACCAAATACATACAAAACAACTCGGAAATTATTGATGGATTCCTCAATGTCCCTAAATGCTTCAAATTTTTGAGGATCAACTTGGAATTTACCACCTTCTTCCCCATAATGAAATGCTAATCTTTCATGAAGGAGATTTGTAACAAATTCCGCATTATCATTTCCTTTTGTTGTGCTGATAATGATATTGTTTATACCTAAACTGGTTGTTTTGAATAACACTTGTAGGTGGCTTAATTTCATGAAAATTACATACCCAGTATTAATCACACCTTTGCCTTCAACTTTAACTATTCCTTTAACATTCAATGTTTCAGTATTTAGAATCCCGCTGACATTTGAGTAAAGAATTGACATTAGATTTACATTAGGCATAACTAATCCCCCATCTTCTTCCTCAAAGTCAATAACATCTTCTGCTAAGAGATTACCAATTACACACTCAGCAGATAATAGTTGATCTCCACTATATTGAAGTTCTAGGTCGCTAAATTCAAAATCATTATTCCCAAATGTATCATCCGGTATTAACTGTCCAAAAGGTTCATCTAACGTTTCATCTATTCCTATAATCGTAACAAAAGGCTCCGTCTGTTCCGTTGCAGAAGAAATTGCAATAACCTGTGATGTTATTCTCGGGGCCATTGCATCCCAATACGGATACAATTCCCAATCTAATTTTAGCTGTTCATAAACACTATATTCAAAAAATTCAGGAATATATTCACCTTTTTGGATAACTATATCTGCATCACCATATCGCAGACTTACAGTTTCTTGCATAGCATTAACAAGAGAATCAGTGGCAATTTGCACACCTGCTAAAAGTGAAACTCCAATAAGTATGCCTATTGTATTAATGAGGTTCTTCAGTTTTCGACGACTGATACCTCTTAATGCGTGTTTTATGGCATACAGCATAAGTTTCACTTCACAACGTTAAGATGTCTATACTGTAAAAATATCTTTACGAGTTTTTTAATCTGTGGTTATACTAAATTAATCTTTTGAAGCAAATTACTTAGAATTGTTCATACCTCAAAAGATTTAATCTCAAAAAAACTACTTGTATTTGTGCTTCAAAACTAAATTTAATATAAAAGTAACATTTAGTGTTAAGACGTATAGGACATAATGGTGTTAGAAATGAGTGAACCAAAAGACAAAGAAGCTGAAATCACCAAATTTCCAGGCATAGCAAGTCTGTCTCTTTCAGTCACCCCTATTAGTGAAAAGGATAATTTCGAAGTGATTGAAGCAGTTGTCAGAGTATATGACGACAATAATGAACAAATTATGCAACACAAAGCAAGATCATTGTTTTCAATAGCTAAAACCCTAAAATTGTTCATACAAAACAGAACAAATCTTCCAATAAATGACAGAAGAATGGCTGTTTGGTGTGCAACATATTTTGAAAAACTTGGCATCAAACTCGGAGAAGAAGAAGCCTACCAAATAATCAAGAAAGCATCCCAAGCATTAGAAAAGCTATCTCGAGTAACTATTGAACATGTGGAAGCATCTGATTTAGTTTCAATTGAGGTTGACGTTTTAGCGAATCAGATTGCTTTGAAATCAGATCATCTATTGTCAGAAGATGAATTGCATGAAATGCTCGAAAAACATCAATCCCCTATTTCAAATACCGTAGTCCGAAAAATCTCCTATCAGAATAGTGGTGGAGTAGAACATAAAGATAAATTAAACTTAGAAATAACTCCCTCTGAAACTATTCTTGAACATAATCTTATTGCGTCATTTAAGAATGAAACTGAGCATAAATTAACCAATGTAATTGTTTCAGACATTATACCTTACCTTTACAAAATTAAAGAAGTAACTTGTAAAGAAGGTGGAAAGTACAAAAAAGAACTTGTTGAAAATGGATTGAAACTTACTTGGAAAGCTTCTTCTCTCACACCAGGTGGAGAAGTAAAAGCATTTTACACTTTGGAAAAAAGAATTCCAAGAACAATTATGATACGAAAGGGAGAGGAAATTCGTATAGTTCAGGATTATAATTCATTAATGAGAGAAGTAGATGAAGAAGGAAAAGTAAGTACATATTTCACATCAGAAGTCTTAAACCTATTACCCGTAACTTTAGATGAATTATTTATTAGAGATTTAATTCCAACTGAAATGCAATTAACAGAAGAAACGAAAACTGATGAAATGGAATTCATTGATTTTGGCTTAAACTATGGTATGAACATCCAACAAAATCTAATAAATGTTGAAAGTGGAACAAAGTTCCTACAAAAATACAACGTAAAACCATCTCCTATAGTTTGGAGAACAGACTTGTCAATTCCAATAAAAGATGAAACCTGTACAATTTCAAAAATACTTGAAAAAGCTCCCAAAGATAACACCTATATCTGTACAATTGTTTCTTCCACTACAGTACCTTGTACAATAACAAATGAAGTTGAAAGTGGTTTAACAGCTTCCGAATTCCTCCCTTCAGAGCTTGCACCAAGTGATGAGAAAGAAATGTCATGGGATATTGACAAAAAATTCTCAGTTTCATTTGTTCTTAAAGGTAATTTATCACGCCAGATAAATTCGCCAAAAGTAATAATTAACGGAAAGGAACATACTGCAAAGATTAGTGAAATTGGTAATGTAAGAAGAAGTAAGATCACAACACTACCATTCACTCATGTAGCAATGTTTAGAAAATTCTTACGAGAAATGTGAGTTTGGAAAATAACCAACTAATTGATTATTTTCCCTTTCTTACCTCATTAAATTGATCATTGTATTTCTTCGCAGTTTCTTTCAGATTCTCTGAATATAAAATAGCTCGACTAACATTGAGTAATACATTTTCTCCTCCAAATTGAATTACTTTCTCGAGGTCTCCTTGTTGTTTGCCTATACCTGGAATAAGCATGACTACATCATTTCCCGCTAATTCTCTGATTTTCTGAAGGTCATCAGCTGTTACATGTCCTGTAGCTCCGACAACAATTCCATCACCATTTAGCTCCTTCATCTTTCCTGCGATGAACTCATAACCCTTTTGTCCTTCTACAATTGCATTTTTCATAAAATATATTGCATCAGGATTAGACATCAGTGTAAGAGTTATCAATCCCATTCCTACTTTATGCGCAGCATTCAAACTCTCTGCAATATTACCAGCAAAAGGAGAATAGGTAACTGCATCGAATCCCATTTCATTCATCCAATAAAAACCGGAATCATTTGTTGAACCAATATCTCCTAATTTCTGGTCTAGAATAGAAATTAATCCTTGGTCATGAATCATTTTATTCATTTTTTGATATGATTTCAATCCCATGTGGAAAATATATTGATTATTCGGTTTTATAGCACAACAATAATCTTGAACACTCTCAAGAAATTCTTCAAAAAAAGCAATGATTCCTTCTTCAACAGATTTATTGTCCTTGAAATATTTCTCGGACAATGTGTTCTTCTCTCGTTGATTAGGAATTGCTGGATCAAACCCAGCACAGAGGATGGAATCCTTTTCATCTCTGGCTTTTTGATATTTTCTCAAGAAATCTTTATCATAATTTACCAATTCTATCAAAGACTCCTTTGTCTAGAGTTTTCAACAGAGTATGTTCTTAATATGCTTTTCGTGTATGAATTCAACGCAAAAAAACACAAATTGCTTCAGTTAACTTTCTATAATGAAGACTTTTGTTTTTATTTACTTCATAAATAGCAATGCTTAATTTACACCTTGCTGAAACTAATATTGTGAACTAAGATGAAAATCAGGATAATCGGTTTCGTAAAAAAATACTTTGGATTTGAAGAAAAAGAAGTGAATTTCGAAGGAAAAAAACGATTAGATGAAATTCTTGATTTCACGGATGTTCCTGTAAATCTCATGGCTGTTATTATTAATGAAAAAGCAGCAAAAATTGATCAAGAAGTTGAGAATACCGATAAAGTAATTATTACGCAAATTGTTGCTGGTGGCTAACTACTCATTTTTTTTTCAAACATAAACCATTTTGTTTGAAGACCTAGTATCCACAGGATTTGTAAAAAAAGAAATAAAAAAAGAAAGAATTAGATTTATTTTACATGTTCAGCTATTTCTGTCTCCATCCATGCTCTAAGAGCTGCTTCACCAAAAACAAATTCTTCTTTCAAATCTCCTTCAAGATCCTTTGGTTCAATAATAGCAATCCAGCCAGATCCATAGGGTTCATCATTGAGTAATCCTGCATTTTTCTTTAATTCCTCATTAACCTCCACAATTGTCCCATTTATAGGACACTTTAAACTACCTACATACTTTCCACTTTCTATTGTTCCCATACTTTTACCCTTAGGTCTTTCTTTACCGGGTGGTATAAGTCTCACGAAAAGTATTTTTCCAGCAAGCTTTACTCCGAAATCATCGAATCCAACTCTCACTTTTCCATCATCAAGTTTCTTTAACCAGATGTGTCCATCTCCACCTGTATAATAGTATAGGGTTTCATCAAACTCGTATTCGCCAATTGTAATCAAAGGATTTTCCACCTTCATATCATATACTAAACTTGAATTCTTTTAGTATTTATTAAAATTTTATGTTCTATATACTATAAATCTCACTTAAAAGATTATTTCTTTATTAAAAAAATGCTTTTAGGATTCGTTTCTGAAATCAAGTAATAATTTCATAATCCTTTTGACTTCAGAATTTCTGATCTGTTTGTTCTTGTTGTTTTGATTCTTTCTTTCAATCGGCTTTGTTAAATGCCGATGAGCAATTATTGGGGGCAAGTATTCTTTTAGTGAAATATTTCTAGGTATTTCTTTCTCAATTTGCTTTTTATCACGATAAACTGTTGAGCATTTTTGGCACTTGAACCCTTTATTCTTACCTGCTGATTTTAATCGCGCATTACAATTGTCGCAGAAAGGATTTTCATAGCTGACTGTTTTAACAAGAAAATCAACTTTTAATCGCTCAACATTAATAGTCATTGGATGATTTTCTCCTTTCGGTCTAATTCCCCCGAAAACAGTAATGGTATCCCCAATCACTAAATTGCTTAGTTCCCCTCTGAATCTCTTGGTCGGTTCATAAGCTGCACAATCGATTACGCCTGTATCATCCTTAATTGAAAAAATCAAATGGCTGCCCTCAATATAATGAGGTGCTTTGCTAACTACTCCTTGAACAATTGCAGATTGATGTGGCTTTAATTGTTCAATTACAAAATCCTTAATGAAATGTTGATTAGTGTGCTGATTCGTTCTATACACCATTAACATAGCAATTTCTTCTAGAGGTTTTACCAAACTCCAAGCTTTCATAACTTCTTCTGGAGTTTCTCCTCTAATTCCTGAAAAAACAGGATCTGCACCTCGAGGTGTAATCATAACAGAATTATATTCATAGTCAACGTTGCTAAATGTGAGGGGAGTTCCTTCATCTGCAACAAGAATGCTCTCTCGATCAATCATTCTTTTTGTACCGAAGTTTTCTGGTAGACGGTAAGAAAGATGTTCATAAGTGAAATCATCTTCCAGCGGATTACCAATAGCTCCCAGAGCACCGATAATTCCTCTGCCATTGCCAAGTTTAATCAAATCAACATTTGTTAATGAATTAAATTCCTCTGCTTCAGGAATAGAAATGACGTCCCACATTGCTCTCTTGGAGAAATGCTTAACTTCCTTAGGAATAGCATTGGACACAAAAGCAATTCCTGGATTTGTGTTCTCATCCTCTAACCGAGCCATTTTCTTAACTGTTTTAATAACGACCTCTCGAACAACCGCTAAATCAGAGTTATCCCCCTCTATTCGAATAGCAACTGCTCCATTACCTCTGGTCTTATGTGGAATATTAGGGTTTAATCTGATGAGATTTGGAAAATCAATAAAATCAACTTGATCAAAAATTTCGTGAACAATAAGGGTAGCTAAATGAGTAGTACAAGAACCTTTGAGTGAATCAGTATCATCAAAAGCAATATGGAGCTCTTTTTTCATTTTAGCGAATCCTCAATAAGCTCCAGAAGTCTAATTGATTATTTAAGTTTGTTTTACTTTGAATCCTTTTCTTCATCATCATCTAGAGATTGTGATTCTTTACTAACAGAAAGATGTTGATGATATCGAGCAGCTGGTGAACTAATGACTCTCCCTTTCTCTCTAAATTGCTCTGCTTTGGTTGCTTCAATTGCCGTAAGTAAAACTTCCTTGACTTTATCTAAGGTCTTTGCACCAATAATTCGATTTGCTCCTATGTCGAAATGCTTCATAAGAATTTTCTTGTCGAGTTCTTGTGGGATGAAATCCTCACCAAACATTATATTGAGATCATGCAAAGTTATTTTTTCAGCCACGAGTATCACCTATTAGAGATTTGATAAGGAATTCTAATGTAACATTTGATTTTAAAAGAATTAGTATTACCGCATTAAAATGAGTATAAGAGAAAAATGCTATCTACTTTTTCTCATATTTTTATAGGCGAGAGCTATATCCCGATCCTTTATGGTTTTTCTATTAGCAAATTTAGCAAGGTCAGCTGCATCTAGTGCGAGCTCTTCAGCTATATCGGTGAGAACATCTCGTAGTTCTTTAGCAGCACTTTCACTAACTAGTAAATTGGTAGTTTCTTTGATAACACGCTCAATAGGAGCCAATGGGAATTCAGTTTTGCTTCGTCTAGACATTTTGATTCAACTCAAGAAGTTATGAATTAAAAGCTACTTCTCCGGTTAAAACCATAAATATAAAATTACTATATAAGGTTTTTTCATAAAAGGTGAATTTTGTCGGAATGATTTCCAAAATGCTTAAAGGAAAAAGAGTTTAAGCAAAAAAGAAACACGAAGAAGGGAGAACACTCTGAATAAAAACCAATTAAATAATTTCAATTAATTTGAAGTCTCAAATTTCATTTCTACCTAGATTAATGAATTAAATTTTAAGCGAATAAATTTCTTATTAAAATTGTTAGAAATGAAAAGTAATGAATTATTTTTTCCAAAGATTGATGGTTTATTTAAAAAATGGGGTACTAATAATACACCAGGTTGTAGTTTAGGTATAATAAGAAATGGAGAGATTCTTTACCAGAAAGATTATGGTATGAGGAATTTAGTCAGTAATGACAACATAACATCAGATACTATCTTTGATATTGCTTCAGTTTCTAAACAATTCACTGCTGCATGTATAGCTTTGCTAATCCTAAAGGATAAGCTATCATTAGATGACTCATTTACTGATTATTTGCCCGAAGTAAAATTAGATTCGAAAATAAAGATAAAGCATCTAATTTATCATGAAAGCGGGATCAAAGATTTCCAATATAGTCTAATTTCACTTAATTATAAGTGGGATGCCATTCAATCTTTTGCTAGCGAACAGCTTTTTGAGTATATTACTAAACTCCCTCAACTCGATTTCCCACCAGGCAATCAACACAATTATTCCAATACTAATTATTTCCTTCTAGGTCAAATAGTTGAAAAAGTAACTGGAACATCATTGACGAAATTTGCAGAGCGAGAATTATTTTCACCACTAGGTATGAATAAAACCTCTTTTCATGAGAAATTTTCAGAAATAAAGAACACCAACAAAGCAATTGGCTACTCACCTCGAGATGATGGTTACATAGAAAATATCTCTAAAACTGAAATACTGGGTCCAAGAGGAGTTTTTACATCAGTCGGGGATCTGTTTTTGTGGGATCAGAATTTTTATACAAAAATGGTTGGTGGAGATGAATTTGTTATGTTATTAGAAAAACCATCAAGAGAGAAAATAGATGGTCTTAGTAAAAACAGGTGGGATGTTAAAGGACAAAATCAAGGGTATGCATTTGGATTATTAACTGATTACTATCGGGAATCTAGAATCATTCGTCATGGCGGTGATTTCGCAGGTTATACCTCTGAAATGCTTCGCTTCCCAGACGAAGAGCTTACAATTATAATTTTGACTAATTGTAGTAATATTAATCCAACTACTCTTGCATTTAGAACAGCTGATATTCTACTTGCTAATGAATTCAAGAATCAATCTCCATTCACAAGGAACCAATTTGAACAAATAGCTATTAGTAAAATTAATGCACTCTTGGGAACCTATTATAATCCTGAAGGAAATACTCTGTTTACAATTCACAGAAAAGATAAGAAACTTATTTTAGAAAATGACTGGGTGAAATCAGAACTGAGAGCTGTATCAAAGGATACTTTTACTGCTATTGAACATACAAGCTTAATGCTTGTTCGAATGAAAGAACAGGCTATTAATATAGAAACAGAGTACTTTACAGCTGATATTCCGAAAATTGTGCCATTGAAACTTGAAGCAAAACAACTAGGTGAGTACATTGGAAAATATACGAATAAGAAATTTAAGAAAGAGATACAAATCACAACGAATGAAGATAAACTTTCTTTTAACCTCGAATGTGGAAAGCAAATAGTTAAACCAATAATCCAAGACACCTTCGTAAATGGATTTTTACAATTAATTTTCCATCGAAAGAACAATAAAATCTCTTATGTGAGCTTAAATTCAAACGGCTCTAAAGATATCAGATATGAAAAAGAATAATTCTAACTTGTATTTGAAATTTCAAGTAAGGATCGCTGAAAGAAAAGAAACAAGAAGAGGAATTCTAGAAAAGACCTAAAATTCCTATCTTTAAGATAGATAAAACAACAACACCCGCTAATAGCAAAGCTATTGTAATACTGGAAATTATTAATGCTGCTTTATTAGTCTCATTCTTACCTTCATGTTTTCGAGCAGAAATTGATAATATTAATCCAAAAATGCTAACAACGATGAATAATACTGAACAGAGACCTACAATGGATACAGTCAAAGCTAATTTTGAATCGCTTTGTGCAAAATCTTTTGTTTTGTCTGTTTGACTAGCAATGATAGCTTTCTTATCAAGTTCATGATCTAAAGCTGTATCTGTACTACTAGCTTCAAATGCTCCACTTGGAGTAGGAGATAAATCTACCCAATCCACATTGTAGAAACTTCTTTGAGCATCTATTAGTCCCCGCTGCCACCATTTTGTACCTGCAGGAAAACGCTGCCGACGAATGGGTACGATATTGTTAGCTATTGTCCGGATAAACCATTCCAGGGAGAGTATATAGCCAATTTTTTCCCAAAGCCAAAGACCCAGAGAATAGACAGCAAGTGTGAGAAGCATTATTACGATCATTCCACCCCACAGAGGTTTTTGATAATGCGTTCCAAATGCAACTAGCGAAACAATTTCCCATAGAATGAAAAAAATCCATTGGTTGTTGTAATTTGAAAAAGCAACTGTGCCAAAACGTCGAATGATCTTTGTACGTTTAGCGAATTTATGACTAGTGCCACGGAACTCAACCAATCTCAACAAAACGGCAACAAGAATAATGCTGAAACCATTTACACCCATAAACTGAGCCAACCAAGAGAGAGGTGGAATTGGAAATGAATAATTAGGATTATCTGCAGAAAGATAACGATGAGAACCAAATTCCAAGTACAGATCAAAGAAGTTGTCAATACCAGCAGCTCCGCCTTTAATAATAACGTTAACAAATACAGCTATAAGACCAATAACTCCTGCAATAAACATTCCAAGGCCAACTAAAAACAATCGACGTGGGAATTTTTGACTAATCTCATCCTTTGGTTTAGATAATACAATACCAATTACACTACCAACAAAAGATATAGCCAAATAAGGGAACAATGGTTCAATATAACCAGAAAAAACGCCTAAAAAGGGAGTTCGAAAAATTTCCCAAAAAGTTTCCGTACCAATATAAGGCAAACCTATGCCGTGACCACTTGGAAATGTTCCAAAAGGAAAGCCAGGAACTATTTTACCAACTACCCACCAAACTGGTTGAGTTAGTGCAACAACAGAAACGGCCAAAATAATGTAAGCTATGATTAGATTACGTCTATTTTTCCAATTGCCTCTCAAAGATAAG
>DAOVHJ010000300.1 GCA_030671945.1 Candidatus Heimdallarchaeota archaeon | reverse complement strand
TTAGCATTTTTCTTGCTAAAGCGTGTTGAGAAGAAAGCAAAACAAAATGGATTATCAATTCTTTAGGAGGACAAGAAAATGAGTATACAACACAGCACAAGAGTCATTTTCAAAGGTGTTTGGCGTGATATGAAAACTTACATGAGATACAGAGCATTCTTCACCGGAATGTTACTGGAAATTGTCTCATTAATTCTGGGTTTCGCTATAATTGGTGGAGCTTATTATTTCAGTCCAGACGTTTTAGTACGAATTGGACTAAATGAAGAAGATCTCTTTCTCTTTATGATGACAGGATCGATCATACAATTGTTCTCAAGTATTGCTACATGGGCTCCATTAAATAGAATAGAAGAAGATATCCATTATGGAACTTTAGAAGCTGTCTTCGTCTCTCCTTCATCACGAATGGGATACTTGCTTTCAACTTCTATCGCAAGAGGAATAATTAGTTTCATTTTCTTTATCCCTATCTATATCCTAACACTATGGCTAGCAGGTGCATTAACCAATTTTGCAGTGATTGGTTTTACATTATTGGTTGCTCTCCTAGCAATGATTTCAAATGTTTCCGTGGGCATCTATTTTGGCATGCTAGCTATTATGTATAGACAAGCAAGATTACTAATTACCACAACACATCAATTGATTCAGTTTGTATTTGGAGCATTCTTACCAGTTCAAGGATTCATGGTTTTACATCAGGGATTTGGAACAGCAATGAAATATATTACACTTGCTTTTCCATTTACGTATAACTTTGATCTGATGCGTCATTTCATGTTTGGTGAGAAATATATAACATTGCTTCCAGTTTGGCAAGAGTTCGTAATCCTTGGTGCATTGACAATATTATACTTCTTTGTGGCAAGATTACTCCTAATACCTGTAGAAAGAAAAGCAAAAAAACAAGGATTATCTATACTATAATTCTTGTTTTCAACTATTTTTTTTCTATTACATTATTGTCATTTGACCTCGAGGTAATAAGAGGAAGAATAATAGAAACGATTGTAGAAGTGCAGTCAAGAATGGTTTCTTCCAGATTCTCTGCATTAGATTACCAACTAAGATGATTACTGAGAGAATCATCAGATCATTAAGAGCATCAACAAGATAAATGATTGTTCCGCTAAGTAAGATATACAAACTACCAATGATAAACGGTGCAAGGAATGCAATTGAATTTAGTTTTGTGTGGTAATCCTTAACCTCAGAATAATTGCGTATGAGTTTTGTTTCTATTTGTAAGAAGTAGAAACCTGGTACTGCTAAAACTGTAAAGATAGCTAACCAGAGAAGTCGTATATTCATTGGAAAAACATGATACAAAGACGAGCTGATAAAATAGGTTAAAACAGCTGTAATGATTCCAAATACTAATAATCCGAATAGTATTATTCGCCAATTCATGTTTTCTTTTATTTGTTTTATTTTTGGACGCCATTTACCTACTAAACCTGGCATTTTATCTATGGAATAAAGAATTAGCATCATGAAACCGTATCCAGAAATCGGGCAAATAAATAGTAAAGTGAAGTATGGAATGCCATTTGGTAAATTTACTAGATTTAGTGCTAGTATAAGTGCTATAAATGCAGCTCCCAGCCAAATTAATAGTTTATACCCAATAAATTTCCTTATATTAGTAATTGCTAATTCCGGCGCTTCGGATTGTTGATCTACTACTTCTTTCTCTTCTTTTACAACTACAGAGAGTTTCTCTTGTTTTAGAGTTAATAATTTGGTTCCAAAAATTAAAGCTACAAAAATTCCTCCTAGTTCCATTAAGAGAAGCCATATGCGGAAATCTAGGAAGTTATATGTTATAAGCCATTGTTCAGATTCTTCCGGTGTGATAAGTGGATTTGACGGATGTTTATCTTGAACTATTCTTTCAATCCAATTCGCTACTCTCTTGACAGATCTCATACTCATAGTCTCGTGTGTATGAGTCATGTATTTTAGAATAGTAATTTCTTTAACTAATCCTTCTGGTGTTAATCGATAGGTTGATTGAGGTTTGATAATATCAGTCTCATTTGATAATTTATAATAGAGATTCATTGCTTCCGGTGGGGGTGCAACATCTTCCCATGCACCAATTACAATTAAGATGTTTGTTAGAGGATTTGTTGGTCCTAATTCATCTACCCAACTTAATGTTTCATTAGTATCACTTACATGAAGTGCAGGTCCAATCAGAATACAACCATTAACAGGGTTGCTATCAATAGTCGTAGATTTCATGACACCTCGTGCTCCCATGCTGTGTCCAAGCATGAAAATCTCAGAATCCTCGAGACCAGAAACTTCTTTGAATTCGGTTTTAGCTCTAAGAACCTGTAAAGCTAGTTCATTAGCACTATTATTCCCGGATGGAATTAGTCCGGATGATCTACCATGTCCGGAGAAATCTGTTCCAAAAACATGGAAACCTTGCTGAGAAAATTGCGAGGTGTACAAATCAAAAGATGTTTGATCATTACCCATTCCGTGAAAAATCATGACTCCAAAATTCCTATCTCCTGGATAGTATTTGTTAAAAATTGAGTTTCCATTTAAGTCTGTAAAAATTATTGTTTGATTATCTCTTAAGCGGTAATCTGAAATTACTTGCATTGTTATCGGGAGAACACACATGACTACTCCGAAAATCACAAGAAATTTGTACAAATTTTCTTTTTCTTTAAACCAGCTCATTTCCTCATCACAGTATAATTGCTGCCTCTAGAACTAATAAATTATTTTGTTGAATTTCCGAGAGTTTAGCTTCTCTTAAAATAGTTAGTAGAGGTTTATTTCTTGGGATTAACAATGGATTCTGAGAAAAACTGGTTAGACGTTCCTGCTCCAGATAAATGGATGACAGGTTGGGATAATTACCACAAGAAAATTTTAGAAGGCTCTGTAGAAGCTCTCATGGATCTCACATTCATTACTCCACCTGTTCAAGTAATCGGTATGAGTATTTATGGAAAAGGTAAAGGTTTACAAGCCCTTGATCTTGGTTGTGGAGATGGTCGCTATGCTTGTTTTCTAGCAAAACAAGGTTGTGAAGTTTTAGCGGTTGATGCACTAGAAAGTGCTGTAGAAATAACTAACAAAAGAGCAAAAATACTTGGATTAGAAAAACAAATCAAAACAGAATTAAAGAATATCCAAGATTTGCCTTTAAAACCAGAAAGCTTTGATATTATTATTGCTATGCAGGTTCTTCAGTATTTATTTGATAATGCTATTCCTAAATTAAAAGAAATAGCTGCTGCCATAAAACCTGGCGGATATGTTGCTTATTCAGGAAATATACAACCTCACTATGAAACTGATCCACCTATGACATTCATCAATGAAGAGGAATTAAGAGAGTTATTTGATGGTTGGACATTCATGAGTGTAGGTCAGGATGAAAGACTCCTCAGACCAGGAGATTTGAGAGGATACGTTTGGTTAGTAGCAAAAAAACCAATTGAAGAAGAAAGAGAAGAAGAGAAAAGCTAAAATTTCTTTGAAGTTTCGATGAAACCAGCTTGTAAGCATGAGAGTAAGAGTTGTATTCCATCAGATAATTCTAGAAGGGTTTTGCTTTCA